>JBDONQ010000114.1:0-7123 GCA_039831255.1 Campylobacterales bacterium | reverse complement strand
GTTAACCTATTCCCGGCAATTGGAAGGGTTTTAAATCCCAGTCTCTCCAGCTGAATCTCCCCCCACCCCCGGTTGAGGGAGTAGTTAAAATTAAGCCCCTCTACCCACCCCAATTGAATTTTAAATTCTCTCCCCTTCACCTCCCCCCGACTCAAATTCCCCTCCAAAAAAGGGGGGGAGAATTGGAAGGAGACCTCCCTCAATTTTGAAAATAGTTTCAATTTCGGAATTCGAATCTCCCCCTCTCCCAATCTAATCTCCCCGTTGGGGGGTTCCCCGGTGAATGGAATTGAAAAATCCCCCTCCAACTGCTCCCAATTGGAGAGGGTTACAATTGGCAATTTTAACTTTCCAACCCCCCCAGTTACCCCCAACCTCAGCCCGGTGGAGGTAACCCTCCCTTGATAGTAGAGGACCCCCCCTCCAACTGTTAGAAAACCGCTCAGCTTAAGGCCTGAGGCCAGTGAGCTTCCCCCTATCTCCAGATAGCTATTCTCTATTTTCAATGGAAATTCGGGGATTTTAAGGGTTAACCCCTCCAATTGGACTGAGACCCTCTCCGGTTCTATTTCCAGAAACCCTCTCCCTTCCACCAGATTAGTTCCAATTTGAAACTCCCAATTTTGGTAACTAAAATTCCCCTCTATTCCGGGGGCGGAAAAGTTTTGAACCTCCACCTCCTCCAACAATTTCAACCCCTCCAAATAGGAGAGTCTAAAATTTACCAGCCCCTCGGCAGATTTAGTTGGGGTATTAGTCGGAGTCAAATTTAAATCCACTATTTTTAATACAATCCGATTGTGGAGTTTAAAGAAGAATTTCCCAATTGAGACTGGTCCAAAATTTAAATTGTAAAGGGTAACCCCTTTGAATAGAGAGAGGAAAAGAGAGATAATAACTACAGCTGTGACTAGGATAACCGCTCTAATCCAAATTTTACTACTCTTCACCCTATTTCTCCTTTTCTATTTAGCCCAGCCAGTGAAGAGTACCCGGGTGGTTTATATTCCAAAGGGGGGGTTAAATTATACAATAGAGTATCTCCGTCGGAAAGGGTTGGATATCTGGTGGCTGGATGGGGTATTGATAAAGTTGAGTGGCCACTACCTCCAAGCTGGGTGGATTGATTTGGGGAAGCAGTTGATGTCCAAAGGGGAGTTCCTCTACCGACTCACCACTTCAAAAGCGGCAATGGTGGATGTAACAATTAAACCGGGAGAGACCAACTACTTCATTTTTAAAGAGTTGGGAAAATTGCTCCAGATACCCAATCTCCACTGCCCCAACATCCCGGAGGGATTCTTAAAACCGGACACCTACAAATTACCGCTGGGGATGGACCGGACCCAACTTTGCGACTACCTCTACAAAATCTCCTACCGGTGGCATAAAGAAATCGGGGAGAGACTCTTCACCAATTTCAATTTAAATGTTTATCGGAAATATTTAATAATTGCCTCAATAATTCAGAAAGAGGCGGCATCCCCATCGGAGTTTAAAAAAATTTCGGCAGTTATCTACAACCGGCTAAAACGGGGGATGAAACTCCAAATGGATGGGACCCTAAATTACGGGCGCTACTCCCACACCCCGATTACCCCAGCCCGAATCCGCCGGGATCGGACCCCTTACAACACCTATCGATACTTTGGGCTCCCCCCAACCCCAATCTGTGTAGTTCAACAAAAGGCAATTTTGGCGGCAATTTTCCCAGATAAAAACAACTACCTCTACTTTACAAAGTGCGGGAACCACCATCTCTTTGCCACCACTTATCAACAGCACCTCCGGAACATTGCCCACTGCCGAAAACTGAATCAAAAATCTCCCCATCGTGGGCTACTCCCTCTAAATTCTAATAAATTATAGAGGGAGTTTCTCCCTTCATTGGTAGTTGACTGGCTAACCTAAGATTAACCCGATTAGAGCTACATCCACAAGCTAAACCTCCTACCGTCCCAGCGGTAGTTAATGCTAACTCGAGAATCTTTTGAAGAGCATTGCTCCAGATTTTGGGCAAGTCCAAATTCTATCGGAAAGTCTGAATTTTTTTTAATCTATCCCCATTTATTGCACATTTTTGAAACTGGAGCAAATTTGTTGAATTATCTCTCTTCGATACCATTCGACTTTGGATTGAAGCAATCCAAGAAATCTGCCTTTAGCTCACTTATGATCTCTAACCGTTTCTTTAACAGACAAACTCCCAATTTTCGTCTATTGGCCGTTTTAAGAATTTGTCCCTTTGATTGGCAATTTTAAGCAGTAACTTTGCTAACCTTTGTTTATTTCTCTCACTTCCTTTCTGTTTTCTTGATAATTCTTTTTTATTCAGAATTTCGTTTTTTTGGGACCACTTTGGCATTGGTATTTTTGTGAGCTACCCCGCCTTAAAAGGCGATGGTTTCGGCGGATTTGCTAAAATCTATCCTTTACCATTAATTTTCTGATTTAGTCTTTATAGGTTCCTTATACAAAATGTCAACTAACAGGTAATACCCTGCGGGTATAGCAAATTCTTCTCCACCTAATGCTCTGGATTTAGATGGAGTATCCTTTATTGATTTTAGATAAAATCCCACTTAAAAAGGGAAAATGTGGAGACTCTCCCGGTCAACCGCTCCATCTTTCACTGGATTAATCAGTGGGCTGGCACCTCTCCAGTGGTGGATTGGGCCGGGGTTATCCTCGGAAAAGGGAGCCCTTATCTCTTCCTTTTCCTCCTTCTGATTCTCCATTTTCTCTCATTAAAAAGGGGGGGGTTACCACTCTGGCTCGGCACAATTGGAGCAGGAATAGGGGCTACTCTATCGGTACTAATTTCAAAAGGGCTCTCCCTCTTTATTGAGATTCCCCGTCCTTTTGTAGTGGAATCGGTTCACCTCCTCTTCCCCCATACCCCCGACAACTCCTTTCCATCGGACCATACCGCTTTTTTAATCGGAATTGCAACCCCTCTTCTACTCCAGTATTGGAGGGTAGGGGTTCCCTTTTTTTTATTAGGGGTAGCCGGGGGAATTGCCCGGGTGTTGGCAGGGGTCCATTGGCCACTGGATATTTTAGGGGGGGTTGGGGTTGGAGTTTTAGGGGGGGTAGTTGGGGTTTGGATTTTGGGGAGGTTCAAAAAGAAGGTAGAAGGGATTTACCGGTGGGAGAGGGAGATTATTAAAAAGATTCTCCGAAATTTCCCCGGGGGAGAGAAAAAAATTGAATGAAAGGGAGAGATGGGCGATTTAGCATCTTTTGTAGTTTCAGTAATTGGGTGGATTGGATATTTGGGGATTTTCGCTTTTATGTTTTTGGAGAGCACCTTTTTCCCATTTCCCAGTGAAGTGGTAATGATTCCCGCCGGTTATCTGGTCCATCAGAATAAGTTGAACCTCTTTTGGGTGTTGGCGGCCGGGATTGGGGGGAACGTGTTGGGAGCCCTTTTTAATTATTACATTGCCCTAAAATGGGGAAGACCCCCAATCGCCCGGTGGATAGGGGAGGAACGTCTCCGGAAAGTGGAACTCTTCTTTGAAAAGTATGGGGGTATCTCTACGTTTATTGGTCGGTTAATTCCGGGGGTTCGCCAGTACATCTCCCTCCCAGCCGGGTTAGGGAAAATGAATATTTGGGCCTTTATCTGGTGGACCACTGCCGGGGCTACAATCTGGGCCATTTTTTTAACCTCGTTGGGCTACTTTATTGGGGCAAATCAGCAATTAATTGGATACTACCTTCACCGGTTTAACTGGATTATTTTAGCGGTGGGGGGGGCAATTTTTATCTACATTCTCTACCGCAGTTACCGGGACCGGAAAGAGCGATGAAAAGGGGGGAAGGAATCCAAGTAGGTGGGAATTGGGTAAAATTTAAACCATTTTAGTAGCCTTTAAAAGGGAAGAGTTTGTGGAATAGACGAGGAAAGAGAGAGAGTAGCGACCGGACAGTTCAACACATTTTAGATGAGATTGAGAAGCGGATTAAAGGGAAGCGGAAGAAAATAAAATTGATTTTGGCAGTTTTTTTGGCAAAGGGGCATATTTTACTGGAGGACCGGCCGGGGGTTGGAAAGACGACCCTCGGAAAGACCTTTGCCGAGGTTTTAAATTTGGAATTTAAACGGATTCAATTTACCGCAGATCTCCTCCCCTCCGATATTGTGGGAGTCAACTATTTCGATATTCAAGCTCAAAAATTCCAATTTAAACGGGGGCCAATTTTCACTGAAATTTTATTGGCCGATGAGATTAATCGGGCTTCCCCAAAAACCCAGAGTGGGGTTTTGGAGGCGATGGAGGAGCGACAGGTGACAATCGATGGGGAGACCTACAAATTGAGCCCCCACTTTTTTGTAATAGCCACCCAAAATCCGCTGGAGGATAGTGGAACTTTCCCCCTTCCGTTCTCCCAATTGGACCGGTTTTTAGCGGTTACCTCAATCGGATATCCGGACCCAGAGGCGGAGCGGAAAATTTTAACCCGGCAGATGTTACCCCCAGTTGTCCCAATTCAACCGGAGGAGGTGGATCGGTTAAAAAATTTAGTAGAGCAGGTCCATGTAGAGCCCCCAATTATTAATCTAATTTTAAAAATCGCCCAATTTACCAGAGGGGAACAATTTAAAGTAGGGCTCTCTACCCGGGGGGCACTGGCAATTTTGGAGTTGGCAAAGAGTTGGGCCTTTGTCTCCGGGCGGGATTTTGTGATAGATGCCGATGTGATTGATTTATTGGATGTAACCCTTCTCCACCGGGTTCTTCCAAAAAACCGGGAGTTGGACTACCTCTCAATATTGAGGGAGGAGTTAACTAAGTTAAATTAGTAGCTATAAAGGGGAATTACCGGGAAGGGTCGGGGGAAAACTGACAAATTTTGACTTATTCTAAAAAAGCTCGTTAAAATAGGAAAAATTTTCTCCATCTTCCTATTTAACCCCTTCCCATTTCCCTATAATTGGGGAACTTGGTTTTCAATTTTGGAGGTTTCAAATGGGGAAAAAAAATTTAAAAATAGTCGGAATTGTAGCTCTATTTTCCCTTCTAAAAGGGGGAGAGCCCCTTCCCCCCCTTCCAGTAGTGGCAACCCAGTGCAGTTACCAGCATCTCAACTGTAAAATGGTGGGGAAATTCCCCGATCGGGAGAGGGGGAGATTTTTGCAGAAGAGTTTGGAGAGGTGTCAAAAGGGGGAAAGGGAATGGTGTTTAATTGGGGGAGTGGTGGGGAGATTTGGGGGGGATGAATCGGTGGAAAAGAGAGTGGCACTATTTCAAAAAGGGTGCCAGTTGGGGAGTGGGGAGAGTTGTTACTGGCTGGGGGAGGAGCTGAAAAGGGTAAAAAAGTATCGGGAAGAGGTCGCCTCCTTTGAAAAGGGGTGCCAATTGGGAAGTGGACTCAGTTGCAATGGAGCCGGTTGGGTCTATTGGTTTGGGGAAGGGAATAGGACAATCCCTAAAGATTTAAAAAAGGGGGCCTACTACTTTTTAAAAGGGTGTCAATTGGGAAATGGGGATAGCTGTAACAATTTGGGAGTAATGGTCAGTGAAGGGGAGATTCAACTAAAAATTGAACCGGCTGAATTCTACAATTTGGGGTGTCAGCTGGGGAGTGGGCAGGGGTGCACCTCTTTTGGATACTGGTTGGAAGGGGAGGATGAACAGGAGCCCCGAAACTTAATAGAAGCTTACCATTTTTACCGGGAGGGGTGTAAATTGGGAAATGGTTGGGGGTGTAGCAGAGCTGGTGAAATTCAGATGAGGGGGGTTAATTCCCTTCCAAATTACCGGTTGGCAAAACATTTTTTTGAAAAAGGGTGCCAATTGGGGGATGGAAGTGGTTGTTCCCAATTGGGGGAACTTTACGCCAGTGGAAAAGGGGTTCGGAAAAATCTGGAGAAAGCCTATTTCTACCTCAAAAAAGGGTGCGAAATGGGAGATTTTGAATGGGGTTGCAATAGAGCCGCCGAATTAGAAGAAGAATTAAAAAGGAAGGCCACCGGAAAATAGAATTGAGAGAAGATAAAGATGAGCAGTCGGGAAAAGATAGAAAAGGCCCAAAGGGGTTAAAAAGGAAACCCCTCCCCTTTCCGGGGAGAGGGATTTTTTCAAAACTGGACATTTGGAAAGTTTACAAAAGATTTGGCAGACAGGGACTTTAGCAACCGCCGAAACCATCACCTTTTAAGGCGGTAGTGGTCTATAAACTCCTCAACAAAGTGAGGAGAAAGGCGGAATTAATCGGGAGCTTTTTGATTTTCACTATACCCTTTTAAAATTTCAGTAGGAACTCCACCAACACTTGCAACAAAATAACTCCTGCTCCATAATGATACATTATCTCCTGAGTATTTTTTAAACACTGGATATTTTTTTTAAAATTCTGCTTGAAACTCCTTTTAAAGAATTGACGATTTTTGATAAAGCGAACTCTTCGCAGATATTCATTAAGCAAATGGAAATGGTCTGATTCTCGATTAAATTCAACTAACTCGCAATCTATTTTTTTTACACTATCTTTTTACAGAGATTTTCAAATATCTCTTTGATAGTTTCTAAATGCCCTTGTGTAAAGATTCTTTTACGATACTTCGGAGTGAAAACTAAATGGGCGTGTAAAAGATATTTTACGTGTCTTGTGGATTTAAGTCTGTATTTCATTAGAGCAAAAACGATTTTTAAAACGAGAAGCTGGAAACATATAATTATTTCTTCTCACTTGCTAAAGAAATAGAAAAAACTGCTTCCAAAACTAAAAACTAAAAAAGAAATTTTACTTTTTAAAACTCTCCAATTCCCACTCTCTTCAAGAGAGTCTAAAAAAATTTGATATAGCATTCAAAAACTTTCTTAAAGGACTAACGATTTTCCAAGATTTAAGAAAAAGACAATTCCAATTCCTCGACATTTTAAAATAGAAGATAAGACGGGAGATATTATCTTAATGTTTTAACCGATAGAGAGATAAAGCCACTTTCAAACATAGATAAAGTAATAGCAATAGATATGGACTTAACTAAAAATGGGTTAAAAAAAAGTAGCAAAATTGCACAAAAAAATTGCTAATGTTAGAAAAAATTTGAGATTAATTGACGAAAACCAAGCCATTATCGTAGAGAATCTCAATATCAACGGACTTATCA
>JBDONQ010000285.1:0-2015 GCA_039831255.1 Campylobacterales bacterium | reverse complement strand
TACATCTCAAACTTGAGATTGTAAACTGAGAGTGGGGATTAGGAGAGGAGGGATATCTTTTCTGGAGATGGGAACACCCTTCTCCCAACAGGGGAAGGGGATTTAACTTTTTTTTTAAATCAATAGGCCTTCAGCTTTGGAGATTTTCAACTAAAATTCTTAAGTAATAGTGATTCCTTCCGACTTTAAGGCGTCTAGAATTAAAAAATTGGAATATTGATATTAAATTGGAGATTCTAGGATTGAAAGGGTTGCACTTTAAGGTCAGTTTTGTTACAATTCTATCGTCAAAAGGGGGCGTAGCTCAGCTGGTAGAGCACGGTGCTGGCAGCGCCGGGGTCACGGGTTCGAGTCCCGTCGTCTCCACCAATTTAAAATTTTCTTGCTATTAAAAATCTGCGGAGTCTCCCAACTAAAAAATTGCTCTATTTTAGCAATTCCCGCTGAAACCATCGCTCTTTAGAGTGGTAATGATTTGTTAAAACTATTTTAATAGCGATAACCAAGTTAACCCGATAAAAAGGAAGGCTGGAGCAGTCGAATTAATGCCTGTGGAGGTAGCTCTAGCGACGGAACACTCAATAGAGTGGTATACGAGTCATCTACCTGAGAAACAGGAAGCTCACCCATTTATGCGGGAGTAGTTCACAAACAGTAAACCTTATTTCTTACCCAATCTGGAAAAATTGAAAATTGAAATTGGAAAGGGGAAAGTTAACCGTCTTAAAAAAATATCCCTTTTGGACAGTTATCCCAGCTGGATAAATTGGTCTCCCCAATTGAAAGTTAGGAGAGAAGGAACCCCTCCCAAATTTTGGAACAGAAGTGGCAGGGGATAGAGGAAAGGGGGGTTAAAAGGGAATTATTAAAATTTTCAACTTCCAATTGGGGAATAGGGGTGGAATAGTTTTTTGGGAAGATACCCTTCCAACCCCCAAAAGAGAAGGGATAAAAAAGGGAAACAGATTTCCCCATCAATTTTTTTACCAATCTTTCTTTTGAAAAAGCCCCGATTTACCTCCCAATTGAAAGCCATTTTTTGGTAAAATTTATAAAAATTGAAGGGGGGGTGGTGGGGGCATCGAACGGGTTGCTCAGCCTGCCAGAGCAGGTGGAGAGGAAAGTCCGGGCTACAGCAAGGCAGGGGTCAGCCTAACAGGCTGCCGCCGTAAGGCGAGGGAAAGTGCCACAGAAAAGAGACTGCCGATGGCCGGGAAACCGGCACAGGTAACGGTGAAAAGGTGGGGTAAGAGCCCACCGGGGGGGTGGCGACACTCCCCGCATGGTAAACCCACCCCGTAGCAAGGAGGGCTGGTAAAGCCTTGCACTTTTAGAGACCCTCCGCTAGACCGGTATCGTGAGATACACGGCCAGATAAATAACCCGATAAACAGAACCCGGCTTACCGGTGCCCCCACCACCCTCCCTCTGAAGTGGAAGGGGGTCATTTCATTTTTTCCAGAATTCTTTCCCAAAAAGGGTAAGTAGTGCCGCCGGTACCCCCCGTCATTTGGAATTGGGCTAAAATCACATAAAAAAATAAAAGAGAGAAGAGATAGAATAAACAAAACAAAAAGAGTTCATTTATCAATCTGTTATAAAACATCTGATAAAGTTTATTTTGAAAATGTAAAAGTTACAAAAAAGATTATAAAAAATAGCTTTATTGGTCTTGATAGATGGGGGTAGTTTACTACATTACAAAAAAGAAGGGAAGTTAAAGAATGCGAAAAAGTTTTTTGGTGAGAATTTGAAGCTTTGAATTTAAATAGCTCTGTTTGTTACCCCAAGCCAAATTTTACCCTTTGCTAAAATCAACCCTTCCTTTTTTAGAGCATCACTGATTTTTAACCCATTGAAATTTTTAACAACGCAAAAAATAAACCTTATTATTTCCTAAAAGACAAGCCAAAAATTTCATCTAAATCATTGGACCAATACTCCTTCTTTTCACTATCAACTTTTTCAGGGTCTTGATTGTATAAAAACAGCTTCACTTCAATAGAAGAGTCGTT
>JBDONQ010000181.1:0-2017 GCA_039831255.1 Campylobacterales bacterium | reverse complement strand
TTCACAAATCTATCTTTCACAATTTACCGGTAAAATTACAGATATCAATATTTCAATGGTAAGGAGTTAAAATGCCGGTGGAGTTGAAAGATTGGAATGGGAAAGGTGGCGGAAATTCAGGGGGAGGAGGGGGCAGTTCCGGAGGGGAGTTTCAACCTCCAAAATTTTTCCAACAAAAGAGCGGGGGGCTTTTAATTTTCATTGGGATTTTAATTGCATTGGGGCTCATTTTTAAACCCTTTGTTGTGATTAACGAAGGGGAGGTGGGGATTCTCTCGACCACTGGAAAATTTTCCAATACCCCCCTCCAAGCGGGGATGCACTTCTACATTCCAGTTATTCAGCGGGTAATTATTGTGGATACAAAAGTCCATATGATTAACTACAAAGGGAAGATGGAAGCGGGGAGTATGAGCGACCGGTATGGGACAATTAAAATCTATCCCCCAATTGAGGTACTGGATGCCCGGGGGTTACCGATTACAGTGGAGTTGTCGGTTAGTTACCGGTTGAACTCAAATGAGGCCCCCTACACAATAAAAACCTATGGACTCAATTGGGAGGATAAAATTATTAACCCGTTGGTCCGGGATGTGGTCCGGAATGTAATTGGCCAGTATAAAGCGGAGGAGTTACCAACAAAACGGGCTGAAATTGCAAAAAAGATAGAGATAAATATTAAAAAAGGGTTAGAGCAATTGCCCCATCATCCGGTTCTATTTGAATCCTTTCTGTTGAGAAATATTATTCTTCCGAAACGGATTCGGGAGCAGATTGAACGGGTTCAAATTGCAAAACAGGAGGCGGAGCGGGCAAAGTATGAGGTGCTAAAAGCAAAACAAGAGGCTGAAAAGCGGGCAACAATTGCAAAAGGGATTGCTGAGGCTAAAATTATCCAAGCGAAAGGGGTAGCGAAGGCCCAATTGGTGAAAGCGGAGGCTGAGGCGAAGGCAAACCGGTTAATTTCCCAATCTTTAACTCCAGAGCTGTTAAAGTTGAAAGCGATTGAGATGGAGGCCCAATTCAACCAAGCGATTAAAGCAAACCCAAATGTCCAGCTCTTTGTAATGCCCCCCCAAGCGGAACCAAAGTTGTGGCTCAACTTGGATCAAACCCGGAAAAAACCGGCCCCAGCTCTAATTGAAGGGGAGTAGTAATGGGGGTTATTGAACAGATTAATTGGGAAAAGACGGGGGGGCTTCTCCCGGTGGTGGTCCAGTCGGTCGAGGATAATCAAGTTTTAATGGTCGCTTATATGGATCGGGAGGCCCTCCAGCGGACCTTGGAGACCGGGTATGCCCACTACTACTCCCGGAGTCGTCGAAAAATTTGGAAAAAAGGGGAACAGAGTGGCCACACCCAGCGGGTAAAAGAGCTCTATTTGGATTGTGACAACGACACCCTCCTTTTGAAAGTGGAGCAGAAAGGGGTCGCCTGCCACACTGGCCGGCAAAGCTGTTTTTTCAAAAAAGTGGAAAGGGAGGGGGTCTCCGAAACCCTTCCAAAAGAGGTTGAAATAGGGTACAATTTCTTGGACACCCTCTACCATCTCCTGCTGGAGCGGAAACAGAATGGAGATACCGCTACTTCTTACACTGCCCAGCTATTCCAAAAAGGGGAGAATTCAATTTTAAAAAAAGTGGTAGAGGAGGCGGGGGAGTTTACGTTTGCTGTAAAAGATCGGGACCCCCGTCAGATTGTCTATGAAGGGGCCGACCTTCTCTTCCATCTGCTGGTAGCTCTGGCTTACCGGGATATCCATCCAGAGGCGTTAATAGAGGAGTTGAAGCGGCGACAGGGGATTAGCGGTTTAGAGGAAAAGCGGAACAGAATCGGGTAATCCTCTCCACTGAATCTCTCCAGTTTTAGCAAATCCCGCCGAAATCATCGCCTTTTAAGGCGGTGATGAAAGGCGGATAAAAAAATTCTCGGAAATTTAATTTCCGTTTGAATTTTTTTATAAATTTTGTTAAAATTATTTTAATAGCGATAACCAAGTTAAGCCGATAAAAAGTAG
>JBDONQ010000086.1:0-2023 GCA_039831255.1 Campylobacterales bacterium | reverse complement strand
GTTTCCCCGGATAAAAATTCTGAAAATATCGGCAATTAATATTGGGAGGTTAAAATTGAAAAGAGGGGATGGTTTCTACCCTTTTTCCAATTGGAGAGAAGGAGTCTTCCCCTACTGGAAGGGGGAATTTAAAGAAAAGGGCTCAAATGGGTAAGAGAACTCTTTTAAAAATTGGGATGTTAGTTGGAATTGGGGCTATCTTAGGATGGGGGTATCCCCCTGGGAAGTGCGGAAGTGATTTATCTTTCGGATTTGAGCAGTTAAACCGATGGCACTCCCCTTCAATGGCGGGGATTGAGTTTGCACAGAGTTGCCGGAACCATTGTGGAAGGGGGTGTTATATGATGGGATACTTAATTGAACACGGAATGGGGGAGTTTAGAGATTTAAAAAACGCATTGAAATACTACCGAAAAGCTTGTGAGTATGGGGATAAAGAGGGGTGTAAAGCTGCTGAAAGGTTGACCCGCCAACTCCATTTGAAATAGAAGAGGGGGAAGTAGTTTTAAAAAAAGGGAAGGGAGAGTTGGGGGACTTAATAAAATTGGAAAAATTCCTTGATTTTTGGCGAGGAATTTTAGTAAAATACCTTCTGATTAAAGGCCGTTAGCTCAACTGGCAGAGCACCGGACTCTTAATCCGGGGGTTGTGGGTTCGATTCCCACACGGCCTACCATATATAGTTAAGGCTTCCACATTTCCCACCCATTTGAGATTTTTAACTGAAAAAAATGTCCCCACTTAAAAAAAGTCTGAGAAGGGCCCCTCTTTAATTTCTTCCTCCACCGGGGAAATAAATATTCCATGGAGTTGGAGAGATAAAAAGGGATATCTCTCCTAAGATTGGAAAGAAGGAGAGGTGTGAAATTTAGTTTTAAATTGACTGTTTAAAAGTCTCTCCATTAATAAAAATGGAGTAGAGGGGGGGTCCGGCTGTTTTTCTATTTGTTCCCAATCCTTTTTTTGGTTAGAGTATATATTTAAGGCTATATTCTTAGCTCTATTTCCAGTTAAAGAAACTTTCACTGAAATCTTTTGAGGAGGTAGTAATGGCACCAATTGAAGAGTTGGAGGAGCTGATAGGGGCGTTGGAACAGTTGCCCACAATTGGGAGGAAGAGTGGGACCCGATTGGCCCTCTTTTTAGCAAAAAACCGGGGGGTTGCCCTCCGACTTCTCCGGGCGTTGGAGGAGGTTGTGGCGGAGGTGGGGGAGTGTTCCATTTGCGGGGGCCTTTCCCGGACCCCAATCTGTCCAATCTGTCGGGACCGGGAGCGGGAACCTGTTGTGGCAGTTGTGGAGCGGGAGGAGGAGCGACAGTTGTTGGAGGAGGTGGGGGTCTACCGGGGATACTACTTTTTCCTTCCGGAGAAGTGGGGATTGGAGGAGGTGGAGCGGTTGAGGGAGTTTATCCGGAGTTACCAGTTGAGGGAGGTTCTATTTGCCTTTCCCCCCTCCTCCGGGAATCGGCTCAAAATTTTGCAAATTAAGGAATTGTTAGGGGAGTTGCCGGTGAAGTTCACCCAATTGGCCCAAGGGGTTCCAACTGGGGTCCTGTTGGAGAATTTGGACCTCTGGTCAGTCGCCTCCGCAGTGAAACATCGTCACCCAATTGAAGAGGAGGAGTGATTTTTTCAGGATGGGTAGAAATGGGATAGAGCGGGAGACTTGTCTCTCCTCCATTCCATTTACGGAGAAGGGGAATAGAGTTAAAGGGCTTCTGGGAAATAGTTTTGGAGAGAGTGGAGGGGAAAGCCCCAAATCCCAATATTTCAAAAAATAGGCGCCCTCTTTGAGATATTCCCCTCACGTAAACTACCCCTCCATAAATGGAGGAGCTTCCTGCTTTGCAGGCAGATAACTCGTAGACCACTCTATTGAGTATTTCGCCCCCAGAGCTACCTCCACAGCCATTAATTCGGACTGCTCCAATCCTACTCTTTATCGGGTTAACTTGGTTATCGAAAATTTATAAAAAGTATTCAAACGGAAATTAAATTTCCGAAAATTCTTTTATCCCCCTT
>JBDONQ010000189.1:0-2024 GCA_039831255.1 Campylobacterales bacterium | reverse complement strand
GAAGAGGAGTTTTAACCCTACCTACTCCTCCCTCTATTTCATTTTAATCTTTTTTTGGGTCTGGATTGTAATTACAATCTCTCTAATTGGGTCGATTCTCCCCCCCCTTCTCCCAATTTTAAATGGGGTAGGGGCAATTATCCTCTCCACCCTATTCCCAATTGGGGGGTATTTGGCTGATGAGAGTGTTAAAATTTTGGAGGAGTTTTAACGGGTTTTGGCAAGTTTTAAAAACCTTTCCCTCCCCCCTTTTTTAAATCCCATTTAAATTGCGTCCCGGTCCTCCTCTCCGGTTCTAATCCGGATAATCTTCTCAATTGGGGTTACAAAAACTTTCCCATCCCCAATTTTCCCAGTCCGGGCGGCATTTCTAATCGCCTCAATCACCTTTGGAACATCCTCATCTCGGATTATTACCTCCAATTTAATTTTGGGTAAGAAGTCCACCACATACTCAGCCCCCCGGTATAGTTCAGTGTGCCCCTGTTGCCGACCATGCCCTTTTACCTCTGTAACGGTCATCCCGTTAATCCCAATCTCAAATAGCGCCTCCTTCACCTCATCCAATTTAAATGGCTTAATAATCGCTTCTACTTTTTTCACCGGCAACTCCTTTCTCAACTTTTTCAGATTTTACTGGAGTTTTTTCCCCTTTTCCCCGGGGAAGTGTCCAATTTTTAATCACCCTTCACAATTTGGGTCCCTACCCCGTCGGCAGTTAAAAGCTCCAATAGAATCGAATGCTCTACCCGGCCGTCGATAATATGGGCCTTCTCCACCCCATTTCCCACCGCGTAGAGGGCTGCCTCTATCTTTGGAACCATCCCCCCTTGGATTACCTTCTCCCGTTTCAACTGTTCTACCTCCCGGGGGGTTAAAGTTGGGATTAACTCCCGATTCCGGTCCAGTACCCCCGGAGTGTCGGTTAAAAATAGAACCCGCTCCGCCCCAACTGCCACCGCCACCTTTGAAGCGGCAGTATCGGCATTTATATTGTATCCGGGGTGGTTTGGGCTCTCCCCGGCGGCAATTGGGGCAATCACCGGAATTAACCCCTCCCGGAGGAGTCGGTTTAGAAATTCCCCATCGATTTCAGTAATCTCCCCGGTGTACCCCTTTAAACTTCTCCCTTTAATAAAGTGCATATCTTTCCCATTTATCCCAATCGCCTTCGCCCCGTGGAGATTTAAATTGTGGACAATCCCCTTATTTATCTCCCCACTGAGGACCATTTCCACCACTCGGATACTCTCTTCAGTGGTAACCCGGACCCCATCTTCAAACTGGGTTGGGATTTGGAGTTGCTCCAGTAACTGGGTTATCTGTTTCCCCCCTCCGTGGACCACTACTATTCTAATTCCCACCATTGAGAGGAGGACCAGATCCACCGCAAAACTCTCTTGCAACTCCTTCTCCACTTGGGCACTTCCTCCGTACTTAATTACAATTGTCTTCCCAAAAAACTTCTTTATAAAGGGCAACGCCTCCAATAGGGTTTTTACTTTTTTAATTTTCTTTTTCATTCCGTTCCTTTTTGGGCTGGTGATCAAAATTAAACTGGACCGGGACCACTTTTCCAACTGGTAACCCTTTCCCAATCAACTCCACCCGGTAACTGGTGATGTACTGCCGGTCCGGCACTCTCCAAATTTTAGAGATTTTAAATAGGCCCCCCTTCCCAGCCACCACCACTTGGGCCCCTTTCAACCGGGGGGCTACCTCCACTGGAACAAAGAGCACTATCTTCTCCCGGCTCAAATCGGCCAAATCGGCCACTGGAGCCCCAACCCCTATATACTCCCCAACCCGGGGGTAAATTTTCTCCAGATAGAAGCGGGTTTTAAAGAGTTTCTTTTCAATTGTCCTGCGGAGGAGGGCGATATTGGCCTCCGTCTCCGAGAGTCTCTGTTGAAGGTTTAAAAGGGTCGCTTTAGCCCCTGAGTAGTCGAAAAACCTCTGCTCTTTCTCCAATTTGGACTTGCTCTTCAAATCTTTAATCCGGTTATAAAGCTCCAGTTTCCGGG
>JBDONQ010000058.1:0-7203 GCA_039831255.1 Campylobacterales bacterium | reverse complement strand
AGGGAGTCCACCATCTCAGCCGCATCGGCAGATGATCCGGATGTAACCTTTACAACATTGGTCAGTTTGTGGTTTCGGTCCCCAGGATTAATCCGTTCCGGAGAGTATCCGACCCAAAAATCCCGGTTCAGTTTTAACCCGCTCACCCTCTCCAAAATAGGGACACACACCTCCTCAGTGCACCCCGGATAGACAGTGGATTCGTAAATTACCAAATTCCCCGGCTTTAAATACCTTCCAATAGTCTCGGTAGCCCCTTTCAATGGCCCCAAATCGGGGTTTTTGTGCCGGTCAATTGGGGTTGGAACCGTAACTAAATAGATATCTACCTTTTTCAATTGGTCCGGGTCTGTTGTAAAGAGAACCCCCCTTTTCAGTACCCCCTCCAACTCCCGCTGGGAAACCTCTCCAGTTTTATCCACCCCCCTTCTCAACTCTTCGATTCGCTTTGGATTGATATCAAACCCCACCACCGGAAAGAGTCTGCTAAATTCCACCACCAGCGGAAGCCCCACATATCCCAACCCAATTATCCCCAATCTCTTCCCCTGCAGTTGGGCCGGTATCTCCATCTCTACCCCTTTCTATTAAAAATTCCCCTATCCCAGCCCCCGGAGCTGGTATGTAATATCCCCTGCCCCAAATCCAATCACTACCCCTTTCTCAATTAGCTTTTCCCCAGCCCTCAATTTACTCCCAATCCGGTGAACCCGGTCTACAAAAATGGGGTTGTACCGGCGGAATGGGGTTTGAAGGTCCACCGGCCTCGGAGTTTCTCCGGCACTCCAAATTGGGAGAATTATCAACTGTTTCACCCCTTCAAAAGCCTCTACAAACCGGTCCAAATTATTGATAGTCCGGCTAAATTTATGGGGTTGCCAAACCCCAATAACCGGCTTTAACCCCCTCAATTCAGCAAATTTAAAGACCCCTTTCAATGTTTCCCGAATTTCGGTGGGATGGTGGCCGTAGTCGTCAATAATTACCAATTCTCGGTCATCTGAGACAATTTCAAACCGCTTTTGAATTCCCCGGTAATTTTTAATATTTTCCGCCAACTCCGTTAGTGGCCGATACTTTTCCGCCCCTTTAATTGCCAATAGCCCATCCAATACTAAATGTTCCCCAAATCCAGCAACTTGGAACTGGTATCCCCGGTAGTTGAAAAGGGTTACCGGTTTCCCCTCCCGGAGCTCAAACCGGATATCGGTCGCTTCCTCCAAATCGATCCGCTCCATCGGGAGGGGCAACTCCGCCAACCGGTCCCGGCGGTTTACAATCCTAATTTTAGCTCCCTCCAAAAATTGCCGGTAGTGGTCGAAAAAAAGGTTGTAATCGTAATTGTAAAACTCCATATGCTCCGGTTCACTGTTAGTCACTATTGCCAAATGAGGGTTGGAATTTACAAAACTTCCATCACTCTCATCTGCTTCAAAGATTAGTAACTTGGAACCGGTGTACCGGCAATTGGAGTTGAACTGATTGGAAATTGCCCCAATTAGCCCGTTGGCCTCCGGGAGGAGAGCTGTTAAAATAGCGGTAGTAGTCGACTTTCCGTGGGCCCCGCACACAGCTATCACCTCCCGATTGGAGACGATATATTTTAAAAACTCCCGCCGGGAGAGGGTCTCTATCCCCAATTCCCGGGCCCGGACCAATTCGGGATTCTCTGGCTTTACAACTGCTGTATAGACCACCTTTTCCGGTTTAAACCGGTCAATTACCTCTGGGGCGTGGGGGGTTGCCACTGGAATTCCCTCCCGGCGGAGCTCTCCAATTAGGGGGCTCTCCTTTAAATCACTCCCGGTAACCCTGTGGCCTTGGGCCTTTAAAAACCGGGCCAACCCGCTCAACCCAATCCCCCCAATTCCGATAAAGTGGACTCTCATCTCTCCCCCCTACTCCCCTTTAAATTGGGCCACCAACTGCTCAAAATATCGGTCCACCAACCCCTCCACTCTCTTTGAAAAACTGGGGAAAAAGTAGCTATTGTAAACCTCACCGTCCTCCGGTAGCCAGTACTCCCCTATCCACCGGTGGAGGGGGATTTTTGCTACCAACCCCAATCCAAAAATTGTAAACATCTCTCTTAAAATTTGGTCCTCGATTAAAGAGATTAAATCCATTGCCACCTCTTTTGCCTCCTCTAACTCCCCCTGCCCCCACAACTCCAACAGGTAGTCGTGCATTGTCCGGAGCAGGAGAAGGTCCAATGGGTCCCCCGGATTCAGTTTCTCCCCTTTTTCTATCTTTTGATTTAAAATTTTGAAACTTTTATCCAAAATTTGGGTAAAGAGCCGATTTACCTCCCTCTCCTTCCCCTTCCGATAGAGGGCTTTCTCCAGCTGGGAGTAAAGGCTCTCCAACTCCAACCTAATTAAATCCCGCTCCTCCATTGGGTCTCCTTTTTTTCAATTATACTTTTTTATCCGGGGTGAGCTATTTTTTGTTAAAAAACCGGTAGAAAAAATTGGGGATTATTTTCAGTGGAGGGCGGGCAATTCCAAGACTCCCTTTTGGAAGGTTCCGATTTACAACTGAGCCGGCTCCTGTCATTGTTTGATCCTCCAACTCAATTGGGGCGATTAATTTAGTCCCACTTCCAATGAAAACCTCCCTCCCAATTTTCGTTTTATATTTCTGAGTCCCATCGTAGTTACAGGTAATTGTCCCCGCCCCAATATTGGTCCCCTCCCCAATCTCCGCATCCCCCAAATAGCTCAAATGGCCCGCTTTCACCCCCTCCAATTGGGAAGCCTTCACCTCTACAAAATTCCCAATCCGACTCCGGAAAATCTGGGTTTTAGGCCTAATCCGGGCCATTGGTCCAATTTCCGAGTCCACAATCTCTCCTCCTTCAATTACCGAGTTGGCTTTAATTTTACTACGGACAATCCGGCTCCCTTTCAATACAACCCCCGGTTCAATCTCCGATTCCCCTTCAAAACTGGTATAAGCGTCAATATAGATTGTCTCCGGCAGATGCATTACAACCCCCATCTCCATCCACCTATTTTTAATTTCCCGACACTTAATCTCCTCCGCCTCCGCCAATTGTCGCTTATTATTTACCCCTTTAAAGTGAACCGGGTCAACCTCCACCGCCACCACTTGGAGTCTGTCCCCAGTGGCCAGTTGAACCAGTTGGGTTAAATAGAGCTCCCGTTGGGCGTTCCGGTTGTCCAGTCGGTCCAGATACCTCTCTATAACCCTTTTGGAGAGTCGATAGACCCCGGTATTCACTTTAGTTATCCGCTTTTCCTCGGGGGTGGCATCCTTCTCCTCTACAATTTTTAAAATCTCTCCATCAGGGGTCTCAATAACCCGCCCATATCCAGTCGGGTCTGGGAGGGTTGTAACCCCCACCACAATCTCCCCTTTCACTTCCAAAAAAGGTTTTAAATCGGTGGCGGTAATTAGTGGAGTATCCCCATTTAAGACCAGGATTTGGTTCCCTTCAATTCCTTCCATCGCTGCCCGGAGAGCCCCTCCAGAGCCGGGGTACCGGATTAAATCTTGCTCCCAAATCTGGACTGGGAATTGGGCCACCTGTTCCCGGACCTTATCTATTGAATGGCCCAAAACTAAATGAACCTTTTCTGTTACTTTTAAAGCCTCTTCCAAAATCCAATGGAGAATCGGTTTTCCACAAATGGGATGGAGTACTTTTGGAATTGAGCTATGCATTCGGGTCCCCTTTCCCCCAGCCAACACCACAATTTCCACCATATTTTCACCTTTTTTGGTAAAATTGTAACAATTATCTTAAAAGGCATGTTAAAGTGGAATGCACTGCATTTGGGAGGTGTGGCAGCTGCCAACTCTACAATTTAAACTATCCAGAGCAGGTGGAGTGGAAGCGAGAGAGGATTTTGGAGCTCTTCAATCAATTCGAAACCCCAGAGCTAGAGGTTTTCACTGGTCCTGAGAGTCACTACCGGGCCCGGGCTGAGTTCCGGGTCTGGCTGGAGGGTGGAAAACTCTTCTACGGAATGCGGGAAAAGGGGAATGGCCGAAAAATTGTCCCGATTGAGCAGTGCGAAATTGTAGATAAGGCAATCTACTCCTTTATGCCCCTCCTCCGCCGGGAGTTGGAGGCCCGGCCCCATCTCCTCCCCCGACTTTACGAAATAGATTTTCTCTCCAACAGCCGAGGAGAGTTGATTGTGACAATTATCTACCATCGGCAGGTAACCCCAGAGATAGTGGCAGGGTTTCGGGAGATAAAAGAGAGATATCCAACCTACCATTTTGTTCTCCGGAAAAAGGGGCGGAAGGAGTTGCTGGACCGGAATTGGTTAATTGAGGAGTTGGAGGTGGAGGGGCAGACTTACTATTATCAAATTGTCGAAAACACTTTTACCCAACCCAACCGACACTTAAATCGGCGTATGATTGGATGGGCGTTAGAGGTGACGGAGGGAATAGGAGGGGATTTGGTGGAACTCTACTGCGGAAATGGGAATTTTACAATCCCTATGGCAAAAAAGCGGTTCCAGCGAGTAATTGCCACTGAGATAAATAAAGAGTCAATAGGGGCGGCAATAGAGGGGACCCGGCTAAATGGGATAGAAAATATCACTTTTTTAGCGATGAGCGCAGAAAAGTTTGCCGAATTAGTAGAGGAGAAATCCCCCCTTTTAAAAGGTTATAATTTGGAGACTATTTTAGTGGATCCCCCCCGGGCGGGGCTAGACCCAAAGAGTCGACGGTTTGTAAATAGGTTTAAAAATATCCTCTACATCTCCTGTAACCCGGAGACCCTCCGGCGGGATTTGGAGGTGTTGGGGGTGGGGCGGAGGATTGAGCGGTTCGCCCTTTTTGACCAGTTCCCATACACTCCCCATATTGAAATGGGGGTATTTTTACGGCCGAAGGAGAGTTAAATGAGGTTAAAAGCCTTTGGAATTGTCCCAGAGAGTGGGTTGATCCCAAATGTTTTCAAAAATTTAAAGGATAGGCTTAAATATGAACCAGTTCTCCTTTACTACCGCCCTACCCTCTTTGTAGAAGAGACCCACTATACCCCCAACATTATGCTCCTCCACCCCCAAATTGGGATTGTATTAATAAATGTAAAGAATTGGAATAGGCAATTTTTAAGTCGGGTTTTCTGGGACAACCACGGCCGGATGGTGGTAAATGGGAAAGTCTATCCAAACCCGTTGGACGAATTTCGGGATATTGTCCGGGCTCTAACTTTTTTGTTCCGGGGAAAGTACAATGTTAGCTACTTTATCTACCTTCCAAATGTGACAAAAGGGGAGTATGAGACCCTGTTGAGTTTCAGCTCAAAAGTATGTGAAGACCGGATTTTTTTCAAATATGACAAAGATTTAAAAGAGAAGATTTTAAAAAGTGCCGGAGCGGTCCGGTTCACCCCAGCGGAGGAGGAGGATTTTAACCCCCTTCGAGAGAAACTCTTTCCCTATTTAAAATTGGAGAACGGGGGGGTATTGGACCTGCTCCAAGAAGAGATAATCCACAATGTTGGAGAAGGGCTCCGGATTGTCCGGGGAGCCGCTGGGACTGGAAAAACTGCGGTTTTAGCTTCAAAAGCCAAATTTGAAGGGATTTATAAAAATCGGGAGGTGGTAATTTTTACATTTATCCGCTCCCTTCTCCAAGAATTTCAACGGCGGTTGAACGGGGAGATAGAGTGCTACTCAATTGACCCATTTATAAAACGACTGGAGCCAAGATACAATTTTGCCAATTTGGAAGAGATTGTAGAGAAGTTGGAAATCCCCGAAGAGGATAAATATGATGTTGTAATTTGTGATGAGGTGCAAGATTTTAAAGCCCCCTATTTCAAATTTATTAAGAAACTGGTAAAGCCCAATGGCCAACTGCTCTTCGGGGTCGATGAAACCCAGCGGATTTACGAGTGGTCCAACTGGACTTGGAAAGATGTGGGGATAAACGCAAAAGGACGGGTAACAATTTTCCGGAAAAGCTATCGAAACCCCAGTAAAATAATTGAAATTGGGGTTCGGTTCCTCCAAAAAGACCCGGTTTTAATTAAAGAGTTGAAAGAGTTGGAGGCATTGGATGTCAATGAAGTCTGTTCCCAACGGGAGGGGGGGAACTTAATTTGTGTAAGCGACACATTGTTGGCCCACTTTTTAAAAAAGCACTACAAACCCAATGAAACTTTTGTACTGGTCCCAACCCCAATTGAGTTGGAAAAATATGCGGAAATTCTGAGAAAACACCGGATTAAAACTACAATTTTCCGGGGGGAAGTGGATTTAAATAAGATAGAACCAGACCGATATGTATTGACCACATTTCGGTCAGCAAAGGGGATGGAGCGGAAAAATGTGGCAATTGTAATAAATGGGGAGGTGATGAACCGAATGATTTTAACGAAGAGGGATGAACGGTTGTGGCGAAAAGCGATTTATGTCGCAATTACCAGGGCTCAAGAAAATATATTAATTGTGGGAAGCGGAAAATTTTTCGATGAGTTAATGGAGATAAAAATTGAAATGGATGAGCGGGAAGTACTCCGAAAAAGATAGAAGGGAGAAATTTTAAAAGGAGGTTTAAGATGGCGAAAAGTCCGTTGGATTTTTTAAAGTTGCTCACTAAAAAAGAGGAGCACCCAGTTGCAAAGCGGATTATTGGGGGGAAAGAGGAGGAGGGGGAGCTGGGAAATATTACAAACCCCTACAATAACCAGGTATACACCTATTATGTGAAGTGTAACCCAGAGGATGCCCGGCGGGGGTTAAAAGCAGCGGCAGAAGGGTTCCAAAAAATTCGACGGACCCCCCTCTCCCAGCGGATTGCTTGGTTAAATGATGTGGCGGACCGGCTGGAGAAGGAGAGGGAGCGGTTCGCAAAACTGATTACCCAAGAGGTTGGGAAGCCGATTAAAGAGAGCAAGCTGGAGGTCCAGCGGTGTATTGAAAATTTGAGAATTTGCGCCGGGGAGGGGTACAATATTTTGGGAGAGACAATCCCCACCGACGCCACCCTATCGGGAATTCGAACCCACTCCTTCTACAAGCGGGTTCCAGCGGGGGTGGTAGTGGCAATTACTCCATTTAATTTCCCGTTAAATTTGGTCGCCCATAAAGTGGGGCCTGCTTTAATCGCTGGGAATTCGGTAGTCTTAAAACCGACCCCAGAGGCCCCTTTTACCGCCTACTCTTTTATGAAACTCTTTTTGGAGAGTAAATATGCAATCCCAGAGGC
>JBDONQ010000213.1:0-2036 GCA_039831255.1 Campylobacterales bacterium | reverse complement strand
AGCGATTTGCCGTCGGCGGGGGGTTTAAAATATTTTTTACTTTATCAATGTCACCAGAGAGAGAAAAAAGGAAGAGTTTCAAGATTTTTTGGGAATAGAAGTAGCTTCGTCGGCCCCCAATCGCTCAGTCGGGGGGAGGGTTTGCATTTGAGAATGATTTGCTGGGTTTTCTTGAGATACTCTCCACCCCTAAACTACGGTAATCCTAACCGCTAACCCAGTTGCCAACGGATTCTAGCTTTAAAAGAATCGTTGCTGACAAATAGCCACTTTTACACCCCAATCTATTCATTAATAAAAGATTTCCCACGGAAATAAGCTCCCTACCACATCCCTTTAAATCCCTTATCGCCTTATATCCCTACTGATAATTTTGAGGGCTTTACGGCGGTTTTTCGTAAATTAAGAATTTTGGAGCATTCCCACCTGTTTCAACTCTTCTTTTATTAGGGGGATTACCTGTTCCCGGGCCTCCTCGATACTTTCAACAGGGAGGGTAGCCCCAGCAGCCCGTTGATGGCCCCCACCCCCCAATTTTTGGGCAATTCGGGAGACATCGGCTGTTGATTTACTCCGGAGGGAGACTTTTACCCCTCCATTCTCCTCTTCCCGGAAGAAGACCCCAATCTCCACTGGGGCAATATTCCGGAGTTGGGCTGGAACTCCCTCTGTATCGTCCCTATTACCCCCGGTCTCCTGATACATTTCCAATGTAACGAAAGAGTGGGCGACCAACCCATTGCAACAGAGTTGGATATTGTTGTAAATTTTTGCCAGTAACCTCAGCCGGCTTAATCGGTCCCGCTGATAGAGCATTTGGGCTATCCAGACCGGGTCTGCCCCCCCTTCCACCAATTTTGCCACCACTTGGAATAGCTCACTATTGACATTGTATTGAAAATTACCGGTATCAGTTAAAATGCCGGTGTAGAGGGTAGTGGCACTCTCTGGGGGAAACTCTACTTGATTAAATTTGAACAGGTAATAGACCACCAACGAGGTGGCTGGTCCCCCCCGGTCTACCAGATTTAAATCTCCAAAGTCTGGGTTAGTTTGGTGATGGTCAATATTTATTAATCTCTTTGGTTTTTCCGGTAAGCCGGTTCGTTCAAAGTCTCCACAATCGACAGTTATTACTAAATCGGAAGAGGGGTCATATTTGCCGGTAAATTTTTGGAACCCCGGCAGAAAGTCCAAAAAGTAGGGGAGGGGTTGGGTTTTACTGTAGAGTTTCACATTTTTACCCAACTTTTTGAGGGCCCAGTAGAGCCCTAATCCACTTCCAATTGCATCTCCGTCGGGGTTTAGGTGGGGAACAATTGTAATCTTTTTTCCTTTTAAAATCTCCTGCCACACTTCCAAGAATTGGGATGGCTTCAACTCCATTGGAATTACTCCTTTATCGATTTTTTTTCACTATATTGGAGAACCCAGATAGGGAAATTAATTGGGGTCAACAGATTTTGGAATTTTACAAATCGGACACCTTTTATCCGATTGGAGCTCTATCCGTTTTTGGGTCTGTTTCCATTTTTCACAAACTTTTCCCCGGGTTAACCCTCCACTCCCAATCTGAAAAATCCCAATTGGAGAAGGTGTTACAATTTTCAAAATTGAAGCTAAGGAGAGTAGATGGCTCAAAAACCGATTCGGGAGTTTGATGGAAAGAGGCTCTTTAAAGAGAATTGGGAGGAGTATTTCGGGCCACTGGGGTTGGAATACCCGTTTGAAAGTGTTTTGGTCCAGTCTGGGGAGGAGTTGAAAGAGTTAGCGGAGCAACCGGAGTATAGCTGGTTAAAAGAGAAGCCGTTGGTAGCAAAGCCAGATATGCTCTTTGGGAAGCGGGGGAAAAACAATTTAGTTCTTTTTAAAGTGAAGAAACCGGGGGATGTAAAATTGGAGGATGCGACCAACTGGATTGATGAGAAGCGGAGTAAACCCCAAAAGGTTTATTTCAAATTTGAAGGGGACAAACCGATAGGGGAACCAAAAGAGGACTACTTGAGCTATTTTATTGTTGAGCCGTTTACCCCCCA
>JBDONQ010000124.1:0-2041 GCA_039831255.1 Campylobacterales bacterium | reverse complement strand
CGGAGTCGCCAATAGGAGGGAATTAGGGGATAATTGAAAACTTCAGCCTCCGGGTGGAGTTGGGTCTCATATTTGAGGAGGAGCCTTGGGGTGGTCCCCTTCTGAGTTACAATCGCAGTGGGGGCCGGCTGTTCCAACTGGTGAAGGTAGAGAATCTGTCTCCAAAACTGGAGCCCCCCGTAATAGAGATTTCGAAGTTGAAGGCCACCCCCCCTTTTACTGAGGGTTGGAACAAAAAAGAGATGATTTTGGTCTACTAAATAGGTTGGTTTTGGGAGTGGAAGGGTTCCCCCTTCAGGTTCCCCCCCTTCCCCATCTCCAGTGGGGTTGGTTAAAGGGGACTGGGTTGGAGGAGGGGGGAGAAGATTTTCCAAATCCCCCCTTTTAGTGGGATAGTAGAGGATGTAGGGGGAGTAGGCCAACGCCTTCGGTAGTTGGGAAATATCGAATACTTTAAACTGGTAATTCCCGTCCCGGGCGATAAAGTAACTATTTAAACTGTTCAACAGCTGGGGCAAAAACTGGAAAAAACGTTTTTTATCAATAACCACAGCCACTTTTACCGCTGGATTGTACGGCACCACCTTTGAGGGGAGAACCTCCACAATCTCCACACTTCCCCACCCCAATAACACTGTCCCAGCCCAAAATAGCAATTTTTTTAAACCCATTTCTCCCCTTTAAAAATAACTCTTCACAAATAAGGACTAACTATAGTTTTTTTATTTTAGCACACCCTTTTTAAAAAATATCATTCCCCCCACCCTTTAATTGGTCGGAGAGATTAACTCAATTGAGTCAGAATAGAGCCCCCCCTTTCCCCTTCCCCCTTTTATCTACTTTTTGGAGAGTAGATTACCAAGGGGACTCTACTAATGATTTCCCCATAATTATTTCGACTCTTCCACTCCCACTTGCAACTGGGGTATTTTGGGAGTATTTTAATTTCCTCCACTTTTTTGGATCGATTGGCGGGCATAGTTACTTAAACTATATCTCTATCCTGATTTAAAGGGAAAACCCTTTGAACAGTTGATTAAAATAGCCCTTATATCAACACAATTGATTAAAACAACCCTTATATCAACACCAAACTAGTCTCTCCAATCTTCTATTTCATTTCCTTCCACTCCCTTTTTTACCTCTCTCCCAAACCTTCCAATCCCTCCCCCTCCCCCGTTCACTCTTTAATCCCTTCCCACCCCTATTTTAGCCCCAGAAACTCTTTAATCTCCTCCACCCGGTCGGTCCGCTCCCAACTAAACTCCTCCCGGCCAAAGTGGCCGTAAACAGCGGTTCGCCGGTAGATAGGGTTCAGCAACCCCAACTGTTCAATAATCCCCTTTGGAGTTAAATCGAACAACTCTTTTACCGCCTTTTCAATCTGCTCCTCTGGAACTTTTCCAGTTCCGTGGGTCTCCACATAAATTGAAACTGGTTCTACAACCCCAATTGCGTAGGCCAATTGGAGGGTTACCCGCTCTGCAACCCCGGCGGCGATTAGATTTTTTGCGACATACCGGGCCGCATAGGCCCCGCTTCGGTCCACTTTTGTCGGGTCTTTTCCACTGAATGCCCCACCCCCATGGGGAGCCATTCCCCCATAAGTATCCACAATAATTTTTCGACCGGTTAACCCGGCATCCCCTTGGGGCCCCCCAATTACAAATTTTCCAGTGGGATTGATAAAGTATTCCAGATTTTTAGAGAGGAGTTCCGGGGGGATTACTTTCTTCACCACCTCTTCAATAATCGCCTCCCGGAGCTCCGAGTATCCAATCTCCGGTTCATGCTGGGTAGAGACTACCACTTTTTCCACCGCTACCGGTCTCCCCCCCCGGTACCGGACTGTTACTTGGGCTTTCCCATCGGGCCGGAGCCACGGCAAAATCGCCTCTTTCCGGACTGTTGCCAACCGTTTTGTCAATTTATGGGCCAACATAATCGGCATTGGCATCAATTCTGGGGTTTCGGTACAGGCATACCCAAACATCATCCCTTGGTCCCCAGCCCCTATCTCTTCCCCCCGTTCAACCCCTTG
>JBDONQ010000103.1:0-7260 GCA_039831255.1 Campylobacterales bacterium | reverse complement strand
GCGAAAAACTTCAACTCCACCTCCAATGGGTTGGCTTTTGCCCCGGGAAATCTCCCGATATTTAAAACTAGATACTCCCCTATTTGCCGATACCGAACCCGTTTTCCCCCCAGATGGACAGAACCGGCAATTACCCGGGCCAGCCGGTTCAGTTTTATGTAAAGTTTTGCCCCCTCCAACGGAACTGGATAGAGATTGTAGAGTTTTAACCGAATTGAGTAGATTCCCTTCTCCAACTCGTCGGAGAGGGAAAATTTGTGCCCTTTTCCACTTCCAATTACCCCCTCAATCTCCACCTCCCGGTGCCCGGCAGGCTGGGGGAGGGTCTTCCCCCGGGGTGGGGTGTTTTTTTTCCCTTTTTTCCGGTCGCTTCCAATAAAGATTCCCCCAACCAGCTGGAGCCCCTCCAATTGGGCCGGTTTCAACTCCACCGCCCGGAACCCCTTTTTAAATTGGTGGGTCAACTGGAGGGAGAGGGAGAGGGCCCCTAATTTGGATTTAAATTTGCCAATTAAAATTAGATACCCCCCTTTTGAACTCTCCAACAGATAGATTGGCTGTTTAAATTTGAGCAATTTTCTCCCAATCTGAATCCCCTTCCCCCGGTTTTGAACCTTTTCAAATAGAATTGAGTAGAGGTGGCCGCCGGAGAGGGGGGCTATTAAAATAAAAAAAAAAGGAGGAGAGCTACCAATTTCACTGGACCACCTCCACTTTTGTCGGGTCGATCAAAAGGTCCCGGAGAAGTTTTTTAATAACCTTTTCCCGCTGGTGAAAGAGGTGGCCCTCCCCTTTCCCAATTTTTACAACTATTTTTTGATACTGCTGGGTTCGGAGGTATTCGACCAGTTTTTGGAGCCCCTCCCGCTGGGGTTCAGTTAACTGCACCCCTTTTCCGGGGAAGGAGAGCCAAATTTGAAACTGTCGGGGGGCTGGTTTGGAGAAGAGGAGGGGAATTGGCCCCCCCTTTTTTAACCGTTTCCCCAATGGGTTCAGGGCCACCGACAGGAGATTTTCCCCTTTTTCCCCTTTTTTGGGAATTGGGGTCCGCCACTCCAAAACCACCTTTTGCCCCGGTTCAATTAAAGGAATCATCCACTGGAACCCCCCTTTTTCCGGGGTGGGGGGGTAGTAGGGGGAACCATTTAAGTAGACACTTCCGGTGGAGGGTTTGAGGGGAGACTTTTCCCAATATTTTATCTCATAAATTGGGTGGTCTGTTAAATTTTTCAATTCCAGTCGGCTCACTAAAAACCCTTTTTTAGTTTTCGGGTCTACCACTATCCCCTCAATCCCCCGGGTGGATTTTAGAACCTGCTGAAGGGGTTGAAATTTTACCTTTTCCACTTTTTGGGTAGGGGCTAAAAGGGTGAGCCGGAAGTTAGCCTTTACCATCTCCCCCGGGTGGAGATGGATTAACTGGAGTTTTGGGTCTCCCCTCTCCAATTGGTCCGGGGGAGCCACCTTTACCCCGGGGGGAAGGGTCTGCTCATCTATCCGTAGGAGATGGGGACCTGGGGAGACCCCATTAAAATGGTATTTCCCCATTGAGTCGGTGATTGTAAACCACCCATTTTCCAAATAGATTTTTACTTTTTTAATTCCAGTCTCATTCTGGTCTTGGAGATAGTTTTGGTTTTCGTCGATGTAGACTTTTCCGAAGATAATCCCTTTTTCAGATAAAATCCCCTTTCCAATTAAAATTGTTGCAAAAGCCCGATTGGAGAGAACCTGCCGGTGGTGCCCCGGGTCGGTCCAACCAGTCCCAAAGGCTTGGTTCACTTTTCGACCGGCCCCACAATCCAAATCCAGATAACTCCAAAATTTGAAACTCTTCGACTCCCCCCCTTCCAATTTCCCAATTTTCCATTTAATCTCCCGGCCATTGGGGGAGATTTGGGCAGGGGTATCTCTCTCGGTGGCCCCCTTCTCCCACCGAATCCCCTCTGGGAGTTGGTCCACCAACTCAATATCGTAAATTGGGATTGGGTTTGGATTGGAGATTGTCACCTCCCACTCCAGAAAATCCCCAACAAAGGCTGAGGTTGAAAAGGCTCTCTTCTTTACAATTAACCCCTTTGGGGCCCCCGGATAGAGGGGAATTACTACCCCCTCGGCCCCCCGATGGAGGGAATTTAGCTGGAAAATCCCCCCATCGTAAATTTTTTCCTCTAACTTAAATTCCTTCGGTTGAAGGGTAACTGGGTCGTAGGGAAATTTTCCCGGGGAACAACTCTGGTCTACCCCAATCCAGTAGTACCCCTCCAAATCGGCCTTCCAATTCCGGAACAGAAATTGGAACTCTCCCGGATGGAGGGAGTGAAACTGGTCCCCACTCAATTGGGGGTTCTGTTGTTGGGTTAAGTCTGGGAAGAGCCCCAATTGGGTGGAGGCGACCGGGGTGTAATTGGTGCAACTGGAATCGGAACAGCGGTAGAGGGTTACACACCCGTTGGAGATTGGTGCCCCTGTAATCCCATCTACCACCAATCCGGCGGGAACCACCACCAAATCCATATATTTGGTTCCCCATTTGGTGGCAGTTACTTTTATCTGGTAGGTTTCATTCTCACATTTCACCGATTGGAGGTTCCAATCCCAGCACTTCTCCTCCCCCGGGGGGACTTTGTCAAAGAGGGAGTAGTCAATTGGGGGGGAGAGGTAAAAGGGGGTTCCATTGAAATCGGAGACCCTGATGTAGTAACTCCCCCCTTTTGAGAGGGTAAATGTAAATGGATAGAGGACCCCCCCCTCCTCCTGTTGGAGAAACCCTTCAATTGTGGTAGAGAGGGGTTCAGGGAAAATTGTTCCATTGGTCTCTATTGCCGTAATATTTTTGTCATTTCCAATTAGCTGGAGAGTCCAGTGGTCCCCAGCTGGGAATCGACCCCAGAGGCGAATCTGATAATTTTGAAGAATCTCCCCAATTTTGTCAAAGGTGTAGTCGTAAATTGCCGGATTAGTGCTAAAAAATCCTTTAATTGCAAAAATTAAATTCTCCCCGGTGGCGGTGGAGGGGATATAAACTTTTGTGTAAAACTGGACAGAGCTATTGTTTTCCACTTCTAAATCGGGATTTCCATCTCCGTCGGTGTCTGGGAGGGGGTTCCCGTCCAAATCGTAAAATTTAACTATAACATCTTCCGGGAGATTCTCAGATTTTCGGGGGTCCCACTGGAGCTCTACAACCTTCGGTTGACCGCTAAAGTTCCAGACTTCATTTTTAAAATAGTACCACTCCCCAGCTACAACCCGGTCAATTACAATTAAATCGTCCGGGTCAGTGGGAATCCCTTTCCCGGTGTAAGCCCCCCCATCGTCGGTATCGTCCACAACTATCTTTGGAAGGGTAAAGCAGGTGACCACCTGATTGGAAGAGCTATTCCCCTCGGCAGAGAGACCAAACCCCTGGTTTACTAAACACTCCTCCTGATACCCCCCCACTTCCAGATTCAATTCCAAATCGACCTTCTCCCCTGGAACCAACCCATCCAGTAGGAGAACCCCTACCCTTTCCAACTCCCCCTCCACCAAATCCCGGGAGGAGACCCATTGGGTATTTAAACTCCCTTTGTAGAGGGGGATATAGCGAACTGGAGAGGTTACTTTTAAATTGAAAACCTCCTCAATCCCAGAGGGGAGTTGGTCCCAAATTAAAATTCCACTTTGATTCACCTCCCCAGAGTGGTCCCGGTAGAGGATTTGGGTTGGGTTTAAATTTTCAGTTCCATTATTCTCCCCAACAATTGTGTAGGCGAGCCGGGAGTGGGGGGCCACTTCCTCAGCAGTGGCACTTTTAGTTAAACTCAAAAGCCCATTTGCCAATTTTACAATATCAAAAGTGTAGTCGTAGTATTGGGAGACGTCGGAAAAATAGCCTTTTATCGGAATAATCCCCTTTGGGAAAAAGGCCCAGTTGGAGTCGGAGGGGATTAAAACATGGGTTACAAAAAAAACCCTCTCCCCAGGGGCCACTTTTCCCACATCTACAACCCCATCATTATCGGTATCTTTTAACGGGTTCCCCTGCTGGTCTGTGAACCAAACTTTTGTCCCCCCCGGGAGGCCGTAGTAGGTAGTGGTATCAAAAACGATATCGATTGTGTGGGGAAGTTGATCCAGATTCCACGCTTCATTTAAAAAAGTGACCTCTTTGTCCGGTTCCCCATCCTTCTCCATTGAATCGTCGGGGTCGCTGGGGATTCCCCATCCCCGGTAGGAGTTCCCATCATCGGTGTCATCTACGACACACCGGGAGTTGAGCCGAAGGTATGTGGTAACTATATTGGAGGTGTAATTCCCCTCTTTTGAAAATCCAATCCCCTGATTTGTAACAATTGTCGTTAAAATCCCATTCTTTACCCGGACCGGGAATGTTATATTCGCCTCTTCCAATACTTCAAGGGTAGGTTGAATTAGTAGCCCTATCTCCGAGAGGGTTCCAGTTGTCTCGGTTGGGGAGAGTTTCCAATACTGGTCCCCGCTCCCTTTGAAGAGAAGAATCCCATCGGCCGGCTCTTTCCGGTACCCCCCTTTTAACAGCTCCAATTTGGAGGTGTCTATTTTATCGTCCAGTAAAATTCCAGTTAACATCTCCGGTTCTCCATCGTTGTTCTGGTCTGTCTCCACCTCAATTGGGGTCAATTCAAAAAGGCCGGTATTTACAAAATCGAGGGTGTAATAGAGGGTATCCCCCCAATAAGCCTCAGTTTTATCGACCCTTTTCTTCAACTCCAGACTCCCCTCCCGGTTAATAATGTCAAAAGTCCAATCCCTATTCCTAGCTGAGTCCACCCCCGCAATTGCAAAAATTCCGTTTCTAACTTCCTCTTTAATACATATTTTGGTTAAAAATTTCCGGCTACTCCCGGGGGGAATCTCCCCCAAATCCACATGGCCATCTCCATCAGTATCGAAGAGTCGATCTCCATCCACTCCGAAGAAGACCACCACACTCCCAGGGGGGACATTTCGAGAGTTTTCCAAATCCCAGTAGATATTTATCACCTCCGGCTTATTCCCCAAATTCCAAACCTCATTTACAAAGGTGACCCATTCCCCGGGAACTACATTGGAGACCCCCATTGAATCGTCCGGGTCGTAAGGGCTATTGGTGCCAGTGTAATTGCCGTTGTCGTCGGTATCGTCTACAACTATCTGGTATCGGCTTACCAGTTTCGTTATTACCAAATTAGATGTGATATTTTTATCACTAAAATAGGCGATTCCCCAATTGGAGATATCTTGATTGGTATCGGCACTAATTTGGGCATCGAACTCCAGTCGCCCCTCCTGGTCCCCCTCCAGTTGGGGGACCAGTAACCCAATCTCCTCCAATCTCCCTTCCACCTCAGCCGGGTCCTCTTTCCAGTTACTATCCTCTGTTCCCCGATAGAGAAGTCGAGACTCCACCGGGGCGAAGCGGATTGAGGAGAAGTTCAGCTCCAACGAGTCGTTCAGCTCATCCACAATTAAAATCCCGTAATCGGTGGAGGTGGTCCCGTCTTTAGAGATATTCACCTCTACCGGGGTTAATGGGGAGGAGGTTAAATTTTGGAAATCGAGGCGGTAGTGAAGGGTTTCCAAATTGGAAGCTTCAAACTTATCGACACTTTTCCTAAGGCGTAACTCCTCCTCTACCCGGGTAATTGGGATTAAAAGGGCTTCGGAAAAGTTGTAGTCTCCCTCTACTGTGAAGTTGAGCTCTGTAGAGTAAAATCGCTCATCCACTAACCCCTTTACCACCAATGGGATTGAGTCCAAAACCTCCAAATGGGTTCCAGAAATCTGCTCTTCCCCCGGGTCCACTATCCCATTCTGATTTTTGTCCCAATAAAGGGAAAGCTCTTGGACCGGGTCCCCCTCCACTGAAATTAAAAATTTTAAATCAATGGGGGTGTTTCCGCTATTGGTAATTGTGATTGGGATATAAAAATACTCATTTCCAGCGACCCCTATCTCCTCTGGGGAGAAGAGAGAGATTTGGGTTACCGGGAGGACCTGGACCCCCACTGCATTGGAGTAGATTGTGTAGCTATTTCCGTCGGCGTCGGAGTAGATAGCTTCAGCTTGATTGTAGATAGTGTATTGAGGGAGGATCCCCTCCCCAAAGGTTGGGGTTAGGGTGGAGAGGAAGAGGAGGAATAGAAAGGGGAGGAGTCTCTGAAAACCCATTTACTCCTCCCCTCCTCCATTTTTTACTTTTGAACTCCCACAATAATTTCAAGGCATCGCTTGTAGTTGGGGGGTAGTCGGTCGTAATGAACTTGGACTTTTTGGTTATCTCCTATAATACTCACTTTTAATCCACTTCCATCAGTTTTATCAGTGGTATTTGCATCAACTCCAGTCCCAGTGCAATTTCCATCCTCGTAAATCCGAGCAGATTTAAAGTAGGTGTAGTTGGGAATTACATCGGTAATATTTATATCCAGTGCATCTTTTTTCCCAATGTTTTCAATCACAATTGTGTAGTTCAAATCTTGACCGGGGATTACTTTGGTTGTATTCACATCCTTTGTCAACCGGAGGAAACCACTAATTACTGTGGTAGTATCGATATTGGAGGCATTTACATCTTGGGATACTCCATTTTCATCTTTGGCAGTTCCGTTAATTTCAATTAATGCCGCCTCTACAGTGTTGTCTTCCACATCGGAAGGGGCGAAAACCCGGACATAGAATGTGGCGTTTTCATCTGGATCAAGGGCTTCAATACAATCGGTGGTTTGATATTCTGGGGATTGGAATGTCCCATTCACCTCAATTTGATAAATCAATTGGGTGTCGGATGGAACCCGAATCCCTTTCCAGCAGAAGACAGTATTCCCCTCATTGATTACAGTGTGTTGATAGGTGGTAGTTCCCCCCCGTTCCAGTTGGTCACTTTGGTCAGATTGAAGTACAACCCGGATAATTGCTTCTATATAGAGGGCTACATCGAAATTGTCACTAATTTTAGTATTTCTATCATTCACTGAAGAGGCCTCTACTTTCAAATCGTAGTAATTCTTCGCAATTGTCCCCCGGGCTGGAGTCACTTTTAATGCAATATATTTTAACTCCCCAACTCTTTCATAGGCATTATGGTCATTTGCTAATCCATTTCCTGAATTACTTTCCACACTAAGGGTTTTATTGACTTTATCTACCCCAGTAATATTCATCACTTCTGCTGTTGTTTTCCCTACCCCGACAACTATTTTATCCCCCACTTCGAAATTGGATACATCATATACATAAAGGGTCTTACTTCCAGAA
>JBDONQ010000214.1:0-7267 GCA_039831255.1 Campylobacterales bacterium | reverse complement strand
ACCCCCCCCAATCCCCAGTGCCAATCCATCTCCAATTTTTAAACTTCCTTTCCGGTAGTTTAAATAACTACCGTATAGGGAGCTTAAAAACATCTGGGTTACACTGATTCCAGTGGCACTTTTAAAATCCCATCCCAAAATTACCAGTAATGGGACTAAAATTGTTCCTCCCCCAATCCCCAGAAAACCGGAAAAAAATCCAATCACTATCCCGATTAATAGAGCTGTAATCACCTCTCCTCCTTTTGCTGGGGAGAGTTTAAATTCTTTAGTGTTACCATTACAAAGACCACCTCTAAAATTGCAGTTGCGACCAATACATTATACCAGTATTCGGAAATAAAGGAGTGTTTAAACGCAATTGTGGCAGTTGCAATCATTAGGGTCAACGGCATTGAGAGGGAGAGGGCAAATTTAAGGCGAAACTCCTTTGGAAAAGGAAAAAGGTGGGCTGTTAAAAAACGGATTCCGACTGAGAGGAGGGTTATTGCGACAGCATCCCGGAACAGCTTTAGCGTCAATAGTTGGAGATTTAATGTGGTGCCCACATGGATAAAGAAGAGGGGAATCATAAATCCAAACCCGAAAGGGGCCAATTTCTCTTCCAATTGATGATTATGGCTAAAAAAGGTCTTTACAAAAACCCCCACTAAAAAGGCCCCTAACACTAAGTCCAAATGGATTGACATTAACCCAATAATTATTAAAAAAAAGAGGGCGGCCACTGTTCTAACGTCTTGGTGGTATCGGTCCATCTCTCCGGGCATTAACCGATACTTCAACTCTGGAAACCACCAAAAGAGAGCCCGGACTCCCTGAAATAGAAGGGAGACCCCGACTAAAATTCCCCCCAAAATCCCCAGTGTCCAGAAGAAGTGGGGGGAGAGCCTATACTCAAAATAGGCACTAATTCCTGAAAAGACAACTATTGAGAGGAGCTCCCCCAATACCCCCACCTGGAGGGCCAGTTGAAGCCATTGACTCCGGCCTAACTCCTGCTGGATAGAGAGCATTAACCCGATTGAGATTAATGGGAAGATTACTAGAAAGACCGGCGGGTAGTGGAATAGCTTTACAATCCCCCATGAGAAAAGGTAGAGGAGGAGGAGAAAAGTTATCCCCCGGAGGTAGAAAGAGATGTTTAGCCGGAATAGCTCCCCGAGGTTTACCTCCATCCCGGCCAGCAACATTAAATAAAGGAACCCAAATTCTGCCAACCCGTCGAAAAAGGGTTGGGGGTGGAGAAAATGGAGGGTTCCAGCTACCGCCCCCAATACCATCTCAATTATTGAAATCGGGAGTTTAAACCGGCTCGCTAAAAAAGGGGAGAGGAAGAGGAAAGTTGCCAGTGTGACAATCATTAAAGAGAGCTCCTCACTGGAGTGCATTGGAAACCCTTTCCGCCAGCCCAACCGGGGGTTTAAAAGGAGGAGCCTCTGGAGGACGGTAGACTGGGATTTTGTGCCGGAGAATTGTCTCCCAATCCCGGTTTGGAGGGGCCCCTATACTGGTCAAATAGTTTCCAATTATAATCCCATTTGCCCCGGCTTTAACCCCTTTCACCCACTGCTCCTGAAATAGAAACTCCCGCCCCCCGGCCAACATTACCACCGATGTCGGGAAGTTTTTCCGGAACAACTTTATCACCTCCAGCCCAATTTGGATGGAGTGGGTTGGGGTTAGGGGTAACCTCCGGTTTGAGACAAAAAAGTTTATTGGAATTACCTCCGGTTCCAATCTACGGAGGGCCTCCACCAACTCTTCCCAATCTCTCCGCCCCTCCCCGACTCCAAAAATTCCCCCAGAATAGAGCTCTAACCCCACCTCTTTTACATTTTCACAGGTTTTAAACCGTTCCTCCCATCGGCGATTGGAAAGGTGCCGATAGAAAGTGGGGCCACTCTCCAAATTGTGATTGTAAGCATCTAGCCCCCACCCCTTCAACTGCTCCAACTGGGCTACTGAGGCGGTCCCAAAACAGCCGATTAATTTTAGCCACTGGTATTTCTTCTTTATCTCCTCAATTACCGGCCCCACCCGATTTAGTAAGGAAGGGGTCACTCTCCAACCGGTTGTTACTAAACAGAAACCGGTTGCCCCGGCTTGGACCGCACTATCTAACTCTTTTAAAATTTCCTCCACCGGTTTCCATCGACTCCGGTCTCCTCCACCCCACCTATTACTCTGGGCACAAAATTTACACCCCTCTGAACAACCCCCACTTTTAATATTGGATAGGGAGCAGAGATAGAGCACAATTTCCCCTTTTTAGCCCAATTTTACCAACTCCGGTGAAACTTCCCCCCCCGGGGACCTCAGCCGGTCCGAATCTCCCGGAGGAGGAGATAGAGAGAGAGGAGGGCCAACCCCAGATACCCTCCAAAATATTGGAGAAGGGCTTTTGGGATAAGGTAGAGGGAGATGGAGGGGAGCCCCCAACAGAGGAGAACCCCCCCTGTGTAGACCGCTATTTCAACTGGGCTCTTTTGGGGTTTGTAGACTAAATAGGTAAAAGAGTAGACCCCCCCTATCGCCGAAGCTAAAATTGCCCCAATTAAAATTGGAGAGGTGACAATTTCCCCATTTTCTGGGTCCAGTAGGAGGAAGTAAGGGTTTAGGAGGAATAGAAATGGGATTATCATTGTCCGGAGCTCCAATTTTAGCGCCTCCCACCCCACCTTTAACGGGGAGACCCCAGCAATTGAACCAACTCCGTAAAGGGTTATTCCGGTTGGGGGAATTATGTCGGCCAAAATTCCGAAGTAGAAGATAAAAAAGTGGATTGATAAAAGGGGGAGATAAATATTGGAGTTGGAGGTGATTTGGAAGAAAAAGGGGATAATAAAAGAGGCCAGCACCAGATAGGTGGCGGTGGTGGGCAATCCAATCCCGGAAACAATTCCTAGAAAAGCGATTAAAACCAGTGTAATTAAAAAGGTGTGGAAACTCATTGGATAGTTGGGGATTAGATTGGAGATAAATTCCGGCATTCCCACCAGTGTAATTAAAGTAGTTACAATCCCGGCCATCCCGGTGATTACAACAATTACAGCACTGCTAAGGCTCCCCCGGAGGAGACCCCGGGTTACTTGGAGAATCCCAAACCAGAGTCGCCGGAGGAGGGGTTCGGACCGGTGGGCCAATAAATTTACGATTAAAATTAGCCCGATTAGAAAGAGTATACTGTAACTGGCCACCAGTTCAATTGGGAGGAGACGGAACCCAATTGTGATTACAAATCCGAAGGAGAAGAGGAGAAAGCCAACCGATTTTAACTTAATAAATGAAACCTGCCCCAATTGGGGGCTTTTCAACTCCCACCGGCTGGAGATTAGGTCGATTATAAAGTAAAGGCCGAAGAAGAGCATTATCGCTGGGACAATTGCAGAAATTACTACTTGATTATAGTCGATATTCAATGTTTCAGCAATCAGAAAAGCGGCGACCCCCATAATTGGGGGCATTAGCTGGCTATTGGTGGAGGCAGCTGCCTCTATCGCCGCTGCCCGGAGCCGGGGGATTCCGCTATTAACCATTGCTGGGATTGTAAAAATCCCGGTAATTAGAGCGTTTGCAGTAGAACTACTGGAGAAAGTTCCAATTAAAATGCTGGTTAAAACTGAAGCTTTTGCAATGCCCCCCCGGTTCGACTGGAAAATTTTGGAGAATAGGTAAATCATCACCTCCCCAACCCGCAACTCCTCCATTAAATACCCCAGTATTACAAATAAAAAAATATATTTTACTGTCACTTGAAGGGGGGTTCCCCAAAGCCCCCCATTGGAGTAGAAGAGATTTAACGTCAACTGCTCCATTGTCAATTTGGGAAACTGGTCGCTAAACTCCCCGGCCACCAGTGAAAAGAGGAGGAGAATTCCGACCAAAAGTGAGAAAAAACCATTTTTAGTGTTAAACCCAGCTACCATTAGGAGGAGAATTGTGAACCCCCCCTCTATTAATTGCTCTTTTGAAAGGAAGAGGGGGGTGGGGTGGAGAAAGAAGTGGGAAATTGGGAAAAGGCCAATAATTACGGCAATGTAATAAAAAAGCCTTGGGAGGGATCTAATGTAGTAGCTGTAGAAGAGGAGACTATAGAAGAGAGAGAACCAGAGAGATATAAACTCCAGCTCTTTTACCGATAATACCCCTGAAATTGCCCCCCAAATTTCAACCCCACTCCACCCTAACGCTCCAATCCCCATCATCCACCTTTCCCACCGGGGAAAGACCCCTATCCGGGGTAGTTGAACCCTCCCCTCACTCCGATTCACCGCCCCTCCTTTCTAAAAAAAATTCCCCGATTTTATCTCTTTTCAACACTCATTTAGAAGTTTATTAATTGTAGAGTCGTCGTACGGGTCGATATGGGTATTGATAATCCACTTCACATCGGGGTTCAATTTTCGGATCTCCTCCTCCACCTCCTCTACAATTTCGTGGGCCTCTTCCACTGTCATTTTTGGATTAAACACTAAGTGGACATCCACAAAGTACCGATTCCCCGCCTGCCGGGTTTTTAAACAGTGGTAGTCATTTACCTTTGGATGTCGTCGGATTATCCGTTCAATCTCCCGGACCACTTCCCGGGGAAGGGAGATATCTAGCAATACCTCCAGCCCCTCTTTTACAATCTCCCCCGCTTCTTTTATAATGTAGAGCCCGATTAAAATTGAGAGGATGAAGTCCAAATAGTAGAAGCCGGTCACCTTTACAATTATTAAACTCAGTAAAACCGCCCCATTGGTTAAAAGGTCGGTTTTATAGTGGAGAAGGTCCGACCGAATAATTAAATTATTTGTCTTTTTCGCTACATACCCCATAAAGGCGACCAGCCCACCGGTGGCGATAATTGAGATTACCATTACCCCAATTGAAAGCCCGAGATGTTCTATCTGTTGATGAGTTACAATCTTCTCAATCCCTTTATAAATAATGAAAAAGCCACTTAAAATAATTAAACTTCCCTCCAATAGAGCCGCCACCCCCTCAATTTTTCCCATTCCGTAGTTAAATTTTTGGTCCGGTTGCCGTTCTGAAATTCGGAGAGCAATTGTGTTAAAAATGGAGATAACCATATCTAGGAGGGAGTCGATACTACTGGCGATAACTGCAACACTTCCGGTAATAATTCCAACTACCACCTTTACAATTGCCAAAAAGAGGGCAGTCAATGTAGCTGTAACAGTTGCCACTTTTTCAAGGGCCATTGGAACTCCTTTTTTCAAAAATATGCCCCCACCCCTTCTCGGAGAAGTTTGGAAGTATGAGCAAAAAAAAGGGAAGGAGGGGTAAACGGATTAATTGATGTACTCAATTGTCACTTTTGGGGTTGGCCCATTCTTTTTATCGGAGGAGGGCTTCACCGGGATTTGGGTGGAGTAGCTTCCGGAAGGGATTGGAATCACTTTTATCTGCTCTAAATCCCATTTTTGGGCCGGAAGGAAAGCCCGCTGATAAGGAGGTTTTGGAGATTCTGGGACCACCGGCCGGGGAAGGTAATACTCCTTCGGCATAATTGGACTCCGGTAATAGGTCCCCTTTGGACTCTGTTCAGTTTTTTTAGAGCTCTTTTTTCCCGTTTGGGCAGGGATTTCCGCAGTTTCCACAACTGGGTATTGGACTTTTCCCCCTTTAATTGGAACCTCCACCGGTTTTCTTAAAACCTGTCCAGTGGAGGGGAGGGGTTTGGTGGCACCTTTCCCCGGTATAGGTCTCCCCTTTGCCCGGGTCCTGCTGTTTGCTGGGGGAACTGGGACTAACCCCACTTTTGGAGCTGGGGCACAATAGGCCAACTGGGGTGGGGTCGGTTTTGGAAGGGCCGATTTGGGTATTTCATTGGTAATATCGATTATATCGACCCGGCGGTTTAGAGCCCGATTTGTTTCAGTTGTATTGGGGACCAATGGATGTTCCTCCCCATACCCTTTTACAACAATTCGGTCCGGGTTAATTCCAAAATGTTTCACCAACGTCTCTTTAACCGCCAATGCCCGTTGATAGGAGAGTTTTTTATTGAACTCTGGGGAACCCACATCGTCAGTGTACCCGGCAATCTCTATTTTTAAATAGGGATTATTCCGTAAAACTTGGGCTATTTTCTTCAGTTGGGGATAGTAGATTTTTTTGATTTTTACCCGGTTAAAGTCGAATAGCAACTGGAGGGGAAAGCTGAAGAGGACCGGACACCCTTTCTGGTCCACCGGGAGACCCGGGGGGGTATCGGGGCACCGGTCCAAATAGTCGGGGATCCCATCCCGGTCGGAGTCGGGGCAGAGGGAGCCTTTTGGAACTGGAGGGGGAGGGGGGTTGTACTTCGGTTTTGAGGGTCCCCATCCAACCACTTCTAAATTCCCCAGCAACCCCAAAATTGTTGTGGTCGACTCCTCAATACCGAAGGCGACCCCTGCCAATAGGGAGAGTAGGGCTATCTTCTTTTTCACTGATAAACTCCTTTAACTTTCACAGGTAAATTTAAGCAAAAAGGGCCCACCCCTCCCCCCAAACTCCTTAATTATACCCAATCGGAGTTATGTTACCATCAGAATTTAAGACTTCTTAAAAGGAGTAGAAATGTTCAAAATCCGTCAGTGGGAGCTCTCGGTAAAAGTTCCGGGGAGGGGGTTCCATTTAATCACCCATAAAGTGTTGGAAAAGATTGAAATTGCCGATATTGAGGAGGGGGTTTTGAATATTTTCCTCCGGCACACCTCAGCCTCTTTAACGATAAATGAGAATGTCTCCCCTGCGGTCCGGTTGGATATGGAGGAGATTTCCAGCCGGCTAATTCCCGATAACCCCCATTACCACCACTCTCTGGAAGGGGAGGATGATATGCCAGCCCATTTTAAGAGTTCAATGTTTGGAGTTAGTTTGGTAATTCCAATAACCCACGGTCGGCTCAATTTGGGAATTTGGCAGGGAATCTATTTAAATGAACATCGGGATAAACCCTCCACCCGCCGGTTGGTATTAACTGCAATTGGAGTGTGAACCACTCCGCCTTAAAAGGCGGAGCTTCCTGCTTCACAGGTAGATGACTAGTCTGTATAAACAGACCCCGCCAGAGCTACCTCCACAGGCATAAGTTCGGACTGCTCCAGCCCTACTTGTTTTAATCCCTCTTTTAGTAAGTTGATTGTAGCATTATAATCTCTATTATGGGTTGTTTTAGATACAGGACAAGCCCATATCCTATCTGATAATTTTAAGTTATTATTTTTGTATCCACAAGCGCTACATAACTTACTTGATGGGTAAAATGTGTCTA
>JBDONQ010000154.1:0-2057 GCA_039831255.1 Campylobacterales bacterium | reverse complement strand
CCAAATTAGGGCAAAGGAGTTCTCGGCAGTTATTCTCCAGAAATTTAAAGGAGTGGCGGTAGAAGACCCCCTCGTAGCTGAGGGATTCTGGAAGGGGGAGATACCCCCTCTCCAAATTCTCCGAAAAATTTTTTGCATCCTTTGCCCCCCCTGCCGCCAATCCCAGCCCCCCTTTCCCAAAGGAGGCCATTGGGGCTGGGGCCCGGAATAGTTCCATTCGACTCTTCTGTTTAGTTTGATTCTGCTCCTGATGCTTGGGGAGGGGGCTTCCAATTACCCCCCCTACCCCAACTGCCAATCCCAACCCAATTTTAAAAACTGTTCCAAGAATTGAACCCATAAACCCCTCCTTATTTTTTACTATTCTACCCCGATTTGATAGGATTGTGGGAAAATTTTTCCGAAAAGAGGGGTGATGAGGTTAATAGTGTTCGATTTCGATTCCACATTGATGGATGGGGAGACAATTGAATTTTTAGCGGAGCCGTTGGGACTTAGGGAAAGGGTGGCTGAAATTACCCGCCGGGCAATGGAGGGGGAGTTGGACTTTTTTGAGAGTTTGGTGGAAAGGGTGGCCCTACTGGAGGGGTTGCCAGTGGAAAAAGTGGATAATATTTGCCACTCCCTCCCTTTAATGCCCGGGGCGAAGGAGACAGTAGGGCAATTGAAAGGGGCTGGGTATAAAGTCCTCTGCTTCAGTGGGGGGTTTCGGAATGCAACTAGCTACTTCCGGGAGGTGTTGGGGATGGACGCCGACTTTGCAAATACCCTCCACTCCAAAAATGGGGTTTTAACTGGGAAAGTGGGGGGGGAGATGATGTTCTCCAACTCAAAAGGAGAGATGTTGGCCCGGCTCCAGAGGGTCGCCGGAATCTCCCCGGAGGAGACTGTGGTAGTTGGGGATGGGGCTAACGATTTGAGTATGTTCCAGTATGGGGGGGTAAAAATTGCATTCCGGGGGAAACCAATTTTAAAAGCGGCTGCCGATTACAGAGTAGAAGAGAAAGATTTGAGAGGGGTTTTGGAGATTTTATCTAAAATAGGGAGGCTTTAAATGGGGATGGAGCTATTTGTGCCGGAGAATAGATACATCCCCCCCTACTACCGGGGGGTTCTAAAAAATGGGTTGGAGATTTACGGGATTCCAATTAACCGGGGGTCTGGGGTAATCTACTCCAGCCTATGGATCCGGGCTGGGAGCCGGAATGAGACGTTGGGAAAAACGGGAATCGCCCATATGTTGGAGCATATGAGTTTTAAATCTTCAACCCATTTAAAAGAGGGGGAGTTTGACCAGATTGTCCGGTCCTTTGGGGGGGTAACCAATGCGGCCACCAGTTTTGACTACACATTCTACTACATTAAAATTGCAACACCCTATTTAGGGATCACTTTCCGACTCTTCCGGGAGATGCTAAAAGAGCTTCTCCTCCGGGAGGATGAGTTTCAGCGGGAGCGACAGGTGGTCTATGAAGAGCGGTTGTGGCGGGTTGACAACAACCCGGGGGGGTACCTATTCTTCCGGCTCTTCAACAACAGTTATATCTATCACCCCTACCATTGGACCCCTATTGGGTTTAAACAGGATATTCTAAACTGGACAATTGAGGATATCCGGGAGTTCTACCGGACTTTCTACTCCCCAAATAACTCTTTTCTACTGGTGGCTGGAGATATTGACCCGGAGACCCTCTACCGGGAGGGGGAGAAGTGGTTTGGGGATTTGGAACCCCAACCGATTCCAAAGATTCACCAAAAGGAACCCCCGTTGGATGGGGAGAAGTGGGTGGAGATTCGCCGGGATACAAAGGCGGAAAAGGTGGTAATTGGGTTTCCAATTCCCCGGTTCGACTCCCCAGATATTGTCCGGCTTGAGATTTTAGGGGAGCTCTGGTGCCGGGGCCGGAGTGGTCGGTTAATTGAAGAGCTCTTCTACAAACGAAAATTGGTGAGTAATATCTACTCCTATCCAATGGATCTTCGGGATGGGGGGCTCTTTATAATTGGGGCCACCTGCAATGAAGGGGTCGACCCGAAACAGGTGGTGGAGGAGATTC
>JBDONQ010000235.1:0-2070 GCA_039831255.1 Campylobacterales bacterium | reverse complement strand
ACTCCTTCCAAACCATCTTTTATCCAGAAACTTCAAATAATAGATAATACCCTCAGGCTATCAAAATTCATTTCCCCCCACAATACTTTCCATTTAAATGAAATATTCTTTACTGATTTTAGGTAAAGGAGGCTAATAAAAAAGGGGGGAAGTCAAGAAAATGGGAATTTAGTTTCCATAAACCTATATCCCGAAAAGCTGGTGAGTTTTAATTCTACCACTATCTCTATATTTTTCAGAAGGTCCAGTTGCTACCCAATTTCCCCCTTTATAACCTTTTAATTGAAAAGTCTCAATTAAAAAGTCCCATTTTTCTATTAAAAATAGACTCTAATTAAAAAGGAGTAGCTCCAATGACACTATTACCCAATTCCCATTCTAAATTTTTCCGTAAAAAAAGGGTCAAAAAAAGAAGGGGAGATGCTTTTAGCTTTTCTAAATAAGTTTAGAAGAGAGAGGAAAAGGGATAATGTTAAATAAAAAATGATTTTCATCCAAAGGGAGGAGGTTGACGTACTTTCCTCCCCTAAACTACGGACCCCTACCTGGTAATCCAGTTGCCAAAGGATTCCGACTTTAAAACGAAAGTTGTTGACAAAGAGCCACTTTTACCCCATCTATCCCAAAGATTAATGTCCCAACCTTATTAAAAGGTTTTCAATGGAAATAAATTCCCTCTTAAATCCGTTATTGCCTTATATCTCTACCGATAAATCCGAGGGCTTTACGGTGGTTTTTCGTAAAGTGGGATTTATTTAGGGCTATTGCGGTCTCAGTATACTTACCAAATTATCTGAGGAAATTCAGTATTTTCCCAGTGGAGTTTTATAAATATCCCAATTCAAAAGAAGAAGAGCTTGGGGAGAAGTTTTAAAAAAAGTGGAAGATGCTATTGAAGGATTAAAAAGGGAGATAAAATGGAGAGCTACAAGAATTGAGCACTGAACTGAATTCCTTATTTTAAAGAAGTTTTAATAAGAGAGATGTTCATTTCCTATTTACAATTGATAGATATTTGGGGAAATTAGTAACTGAATTATTTTGGATTTCTTTAAATCAAAAGGGATAAAATCCCAAAAGTTTAAAGGAAGAAATGTGGAAACCTCATCCGTTGAGGAGTTTGAAATAGTTCTAAGAGATGTTGTTAAAGAGTTGAATATTTAACTTGAGGAGTATCAAAATAGAGGATATGAAGTTGTTTTTAACTTAACTGTAGGGTATATGATAGTTTTTTGCAAATAATGGCCACATTATCGACTGACAAGAGTATTTATGTTTTTGAGAGGAGTAGTAAACTTCTCTAAACTTCCATCAAAAATTGATAAAGGGATTTTTGCCAAATATTTTAATTAGAAAGCCTGAAAAGAAACTAGCAATTTCTACCTTAAAAGTAGTCTACATATTGATAATAATATCCCTTTTTTCGATTTCCACATCTTTTCTTTTTCTTTTTACTTATGGAATTTGGGAAAGTTAATAAAGATTTTCCCTTGATTCTTTCCTCTTTTCACCAAAAAAATAGGGGTAAAATCCTTTTGAATTTCCCATAACTCTAGTCTCTCCCCCCCTTCTCTCCTCTCTCTTTACATAAATTAAGTATAAAATTTTCTTTTTTTCCTCTTTTGAAAAGGGGGGAAGTTGACCGGAAAGAAGGCCAGCTTGGATAGGATACAATAAAAAATAAAGCCCTTGAAGATTCAAAAAGGAGGATAGCTTGGAGTGGAAAATTGAAATTGAAGGGGAAAGATTTCTATTAGAAGAGAGGGGAGAAGAGTTGATTCAGTTTCGATTTTTTAGGGATTTAAATGTTAAAAAAGTGGAAATGGTAGCCCTAGAGGTGCCAGAACCCCCCTCCCCAGAAAAGGTGGATTTTTATCGGGAAAGACTCCTTTCCCTATTTTTCCGGGAAATCCGATTTCAATATGACTTTGAAGAGGTATTTAAACGGTTCCGGAAATTATTTGAGGAGCGGTTGGAAGAGTTAAAAGAGGAGTACAACCGGTATATTCACACAGAAGAAGAGTTAAAAGAGCTTCTCCTTCAAGAGCTACGGGAGAATGACGATAATAT
>JBDONQ010000014.1:0-2070 GCA_039831255.1 Campylobacterales bacterium | reverse complement strand
GATTTTTATTGGGAATCCAAATTCCAATTGGGGTTCCAGTGGTAATCCCCTCAAAAATTCCACTCAAAACCTCCGGCTCATCCCCTTCCCTTCGGGGGGTGGAGAACCTATTTCGCCCCGGTCTCCGCCGGGCCAATTCCCCTTTCAATAGCTGGTAATCGAATCGGAGCCCCGCCGGAACCCCATCTATCACAACCCCAATCCCAGCCCCGTGGGACTCCCCAAAAGTTGTAAACCGGAACAGCTCTCCAAATGAGTTGAACATCTCCCTCCTTTCAACTTTTTTTGACAAAAAAACTCCCTCTTTTCCCCTTCCAACTTGAGAGCCAAAAATTGTCCTTTTCCTCCCCCCTTTCCAACCCCCTCCCTACCTCAGCAACCCCTACTCCAACTCCTTCAACTGTAACTCCTCCCTTAACCGCTCAATTGTTAATTTAGCCCCCTTCTGTTCCGCTTTCTTTTTACTCCGGCCATCGGCCCGGGCATACTCCTTCCCCCCGATATAAACCCCAATTTCAAACTTTTTATTGTGGTCCGGCCCAGTGGACCGGAGAAGCCGATATTCTGGGAGAACCCCAAAGTGGAGCTGGGTAATCTCTTGAAGGGTGGTTTTGTGATCTTGGAGAAGCTCCTTTGGGTCAATTTTGGGGTAGACCCGCTGGAGAAGGGAGAGACCAACCCGCTTCGCCTCTTCAAATCCCCCATCCAGATAGATGGCCCCAATTACCGCTTCCAAACCACTGGCCAAAATAGAGACCTTCTCCCGCCCCCCATTTTGCTCTTCCGAGTGGGAGAGGAGGAGATACCGCCCCAAATCTACCTCTTTCGCCAACCGGGAAAAAGATGTTTCATTTACCAGTGCCGCCCGGAGTTTTGAGAGGAACCCCTCCTCCCGGTCTGGAAAGAGGTGGTAAAGGTACTCCCCAACGACCAAGTCCATTACCGCGTCCCCCAAAAACTCCAGTCTTTCATTGTTGAACTCCCTTCGGTAGCTTTTGTGGGTCAAAGCCTCGGCTATCAGCTCCTCCCTCTTAAACCGATAGCCCAAACTCTGCTGCAACTCCTCTGCAAACATACCGCCCCTTTTTAGCTGATTTTAGCAAATTTGTTAAAATCGGGGCAGATTTGAGAATAGATATCAATAAGTTTCCCAAAAGGGAGAGAGATGGTATTAGGGAGAGAGAGGGCCTATCCAAAAGTGAATATTTTTCTAAAAATTGTAGGCTTTGATGGGGAGTACCACCTGCTGAATTCAAGGATGATAGAAGTGAGGGGGGAGTTGTACGATACAATAGAGATTCGGGAAGGACCCAAATTCAACATTTTTGCCGACGAAGTAAACTGCGTCCTCCGGGAGAATAGCATCTTTTTAGCCTACTTGGAACTGATAAGGGAGTACCCCCAATTCCGGAAGTGGTTTATCGGGAAAGAGATTCACATCTTTAAAAAAATTCCAGAGATGGCCGGATTGGGGGGGGGAAGTAGCGACGCAGCTGCATTCCTCCGATTGGTAAACCGGATTGGAGGGTTTGGGCTTAGTCGGGAAGAGTTGATGAAAATTGGGGCAAAAGTGGGGAGTGATGTCCCATTCTTTTTAGCCGGGGCCCCCGTGGCCAATATCTCCGGTCGGGGGGAGATTGTGGAGCCAATTGAAGAGGAGCCCCTCCCAGTCGAAATTTTTACACCCCCAATTGAGTGTAGTACCGCCAAGGTTTACCGAACCTACCGGACCCACTTTTTTAACCCTGCCCCAACCGATTTTCCAAAAATTCCGACAATCGACCTTCTCTCCAACTACTCTCCCACCCAATTGAATGATTTATTGAGGCCAGCCCTCCACCGGTATCCCCTTCTCCACCGGTATTTGGACCGAGGTTTCCTTTCAGGGAGCGGTAGCTCCTTCTTCCGCCCAATCTCCCCCTCCCCCTAAAACTCTATTTTAGAAAAGGGGGTAATTCCTCCCCAATTCCCCCAATTTATTAGGTCGCTTCTTTTAGCCAGGCAGAGAGGAATTTAACAGATAAAATCTCTATTAGCTCCCTTTTTTCCTCTATGACCCTCTCCATATCC
>JBDONQ010000095.1:0-7373 GCA_039831255.1 Campylobacterales bacterium | reverse complement strand
TGAACCCCAATTTTTAGGAAAGTGGAGATTAAATTAAGGCTTAGGGCGATAAAAAGGGCAATTCCATTGTGATCGTAGAGAAACCCAGCTACCGAGGTTAAACTCATTAACTGGAAGAACATGTAAATCACTTTCCCCCACTCCATTTCTAACTCCTTGACCTCAATTTTTTCTCAGAGGGGTATTTTTCATAAAACCCCCCCTTCATACATTTTCCGGAGTTTCTCCTTCTCCTCCTGTTTTTTCCGCTTCTCCAATAACTTTTTCCGATATTTTTCAATATCAAACCCGAGCCAAATCAGGAGGGGAGAGGCGATAAAAATAGAGGAGTAGGTTCCAACAATAATTCCGACCAGCAGTGTAAAACTGAAGGGCCGAATAATCTCCCCCCCGAATAGAAATAGGGTTAACACCACGAAGAAAGTGGTCAGGGAAGTTAAAATTGTCCGGCTTAGAGTTTTTGAGACTGCATCGTTGATATGGATGGCCAAATCTCCCCCTCTCGTAGTCTCAATCTGCTCCCGGATTCTGTCGAAGACAACAATTGTATCATTTAAAGAGTATCCCATTAAAGTCAAAATTGCCGCCAGTACATCCAAATTTACTTCCACTTGGAAAAGGCTCAACGCCCCCAGCGAAATTATTGTATCATGGAAGAGGGCCAATACGGAGGCTACGCCAAACCGCCACTCAAATCGGAATGCCACATAGAGCAAAATCCCGGCAATTGCAAAGAAAAAGGCACTGAGCCCCTTTTCCTTTAACTCATTTCCAACTTTTGACCCTACAATATTGACCCGGCGAATCTCTACCTCCCCCATTTTTTGGAGGAGTGTCCGAATCTGGTCCCCAATATCATTTGTAACAGATGTAGAGGCGTTTTTAACGCTCAATCTGATTAAAAATTCCCGGTCCGACCCAAAATTGATAATTGAAGCGTTGGGGTAGCTGGTAGAGACAACCCCCCTCACATCTGAGATTGGTATTGGTTTTTGAAACCTGACCTGCACCTCAACTCCCCCGGCAAAATCGATTCCCCAATTGAACCCCCTCACCCAAATTGAGATTAAACTAATTAGAATTAAAAGGAGGGAGATTGAGATAAAAAATCTCCTTTTTCCCATAAAGTCGTAAATCCTATCCCTTTTAAAAAATTCCATCTTTCAACTCCTACTGGGATTTAGCGGGGGTGGAATTTTTTAAAGGCCCCTCAATTCCAAAATCCCGGGGGGTTGCCTGCCGGTAGGTGAGGAGATACTCCCAAATTCCGTGGGTACCCACAATGGCTGTAATCATACTGGCCAAAATCCCCAATGTCATTGTAATTGCAAACCCTTTAATTGGACCGGTCCCATAGGCAAAAAGGGCGAAGGCAGCAATTAAAGTTGTAATATTGGCGTCTAAAATTGCGCTCATTGCATTCCGGTATCCCCCATCTATCGCTTGACGAATCGGTTTCCCAGCCCGGATTAGCTCCCGAATCCGTTCATTAATAATTACATTGGCATCCACCGCCATCCCAACTGTTAATACAATTCCAGCCATCCCCGGCAGGGTGAGGGTTGCCCCGAGGAGGGCCATTACAGATAGGATTAAAAAGAGGTTTACCACCAAAGCAATATCGGCAATAATTCCAGCGGTTCGATAGTAGAAGGCGATAAAGAGAACTACAATTATAAAACCGGTAACCAGCGCAGTTAGAGATTTCCGGATACTATCGGCCCCTAAACTGGCCCCAACGCTCCGCTTTTCCAGTAGTACTACCGGGGCTGGCAATGATCCACTCCGGAGGGCGATTGCTAAAATGTGGGCCTCCTCCGGGGAACTTACTGTAATTTGACCGTGCCCCCCCCCAATCCGTTCTTGAATTACCGGGGCGGAATATACTTTATTATCTACAACAATTGCCAATTTTTTTCCGACATTTTTTCCGGTCACATCCCCAAAAATTTCCGCCCCTTCACTATTTAAGCTAAAAAAGATTGCCGGCTGATTGGTCTTTTGGGTAAACCCAACTGTGGCACTGGTAATCATACTCCCATCCAAAACGGGAGGATTTTTTAAGAGATAAAAGCGGTGGGGGTTATCTTTGGAAGGGAGGAGGATATCTCCATATTTTCGAGCCTCTTCTGGGGTTTTAGCGGTATGTTCCTCATCCACTAAGTAGAGCTCCAGATGGGCTGCCGAGGAGATCAATTTCCGGATATTTTCCTCCTCTTTCGGGGTTTTAATCCCTGGAACTTCTACAACAATTTTATCCTTCCCCTGCCGGCTCACAGAAGGCTCTGCCAATCCGTAGGCATCTAACCGACTTCGGATTGTGGAGATTGCCTGCTTTAACCCGTCCTCCTCAATCTGCTGTTGGAGGGTTGGGGGGATTGAGATTGTGTATTCAACCCCATCTGATACTCTCCGTTTCTGAATTTTAACCCCTTTAAACTTTTCCAACTCTTCATCTACCCGTTTCTCCTCTTCCGGGTCCAACAACAGAAAAGAGAGGGAATCGGGGCCGGTCTTCAAATTATCTATATAGATATCCTCTTTATTTGCAATGTACCGGAGGGTTGAAGCGATACTCTTCACCCGACTCCTCACCGCCTCCTCCCCTTTTACCCCCAATACAATATACATCCCCCCCTGTAAATCCAATCCCAAATTCACTTTTGGTTCCCGGCCTAAAAAAGAGGGAATTGAAAGGAGAATTCCAAAAATAGCGACCCCGATAAAGAGGAGAAGTCGCCAACTAACTTGCCTCTTCATCGGTCAGCTTTCGGGCTACTGCACTTTTGTCCAATTTTACCTCTACCCCTTTCCCAATCCGGACCATTAAGAACTCCCGATTGTTTTGGACAACCTCCCCGTAAAGCCCCCCTTGGGTTAAAATTTTATCCCCTTTTTTCAATGATTCAACCATCTCCCGATGTTTTTTCATCTGTCGTTGCTGTGGTAGAATTACGAGGAAATAGAAAATTACGAAGAGAATCAGCAAAGGTAGAATCGATGCCAAAAGACTCGGCTGTTGAGAAACCTGCTCAGCTCCGTATAGAAACTCCATTCGGGTCCTTTTTTAGGAGGTATTTTAACACAAAAATAGGAATCACCTTTGGAATCGCTTTCCTCCTCTCCCTCCCAATCTACCTTCAACTCCTTCCAATTACCCCCGGCTGGGTTCCGTTGGCTGAGGTTTGGAATAACTGGCATCGGGTAAACTGGCTCCAATTGGGCCGGGAAATAGTTAGCTTCCTCTCCCTTTCAATTGGGCTCTTTTTAATTTTTAGGGTCCGATTCTACCCCTTTTGGCTCGGTTTTTTTATAGGGGTCCTCTGGTTCCACTGGGTCTCCTTTAGCTTCTATTACTATCAAATGGGGTATCTAATTCCGCTGGTAATTTTGGCATTGGGAATCGGGTATGGGCTCCTCTTCTGGGCTGTTGGAGGGGTAATTGGAATAATTGAAAAAAAAATCCCGGAAAGATACCGGGACGGGGTCCGACGACTTCTGTGGGGGCTTTTTCTCTTCCTACTTCCCAACTTTAAGCCTTTTACATTTAATTGGCTTCAATTCCAACCCCTGTTGGCGACAACCCCCCTCCCCCCAACCTCAGCCGAATTGGGAATCCTTTTAATCGCCCTCTTTCTGCTGGCCTGTCGCCGGATTCTCCATAAAGAGTTGGGGGCGGCCCTTCTACTCCTCTCCCTCCTACTCCCGGTCTACTCCCCCCAACTCCTCCCGTTAATCGAAGTGGGGGCGGTCTCCACCGACATCCCCCAGGACCAAAAATGGAATCAGAGGGTTATCCCAACAGAAATAGCTGAGGAGTTAATGGCTATTCAAACTTTGATAAAGGGGGGATATCAGCTGGTAATTACCCCAGAGGTTTCTTTCCCACTGGTTTTAAACAACTACCCCCCGCTAGTGGAGGAGTTGGCCCTCCTCTCAAAAGGGGGGGCAATTTTAGTAGGGAGTCTCTACCATGGGGAAAAGGGGCTTTACAATGTGGGGTACCTATTTCAGCACGGCCGGCTGGAGCAGATAATAAAAAAACATATCTTAGTTCCCTTTGGGGAGTATATCCCCCTCCCCTTTTTCCACGATTTAATCAATAAAATTTTCCACAGTGGAGCTGAGGATTTGGAGAGGGCCCCCACCTTTGGCCACTTTAAAATCCTTTTTCGTCCCCCCTCCTACCACCCCAATCTCCCCCCCCGGGTAGTGGAGTTTTTGCTGGGAATCTGTTATGAATTGACTTCTGAAGAGCTATACACACAGTCCCCGATCTACATTGTAGGACTCAGTAATAATGGATGGTTTTTCCTACCGGGGATTCCATTCTCTATTGAACCTATTCTCCAACGGCTTTTAATCGAGTATTACTCCTACAACTACAAGAAAGTGGTGTTCCACACCACCAACCGGAGTGGGAGTTACATAATAAATGTGGGTCGATACCAACCCTTGGAGGGGATATCTTTAAAATGGAGGGGGAGATGAAGCGGGGAATCGGGGGAATTGGGGTCGCCATTTTAATTGGAGGGTGCAGTTTAAAAGTGCCGGAGTATGCCGTTTGCCAACAAAAAGGGAGTTATGCCCCCCCTTTTGTCTGTTGTAAAGAGGAGTTAAGCGGGTTTGGAAAAGCTCTCTCAACTAAATTGGAGCGGGAGACAATTGCCGATTCCTTTGCAGTCTCCCAACTCTGGTTCCGATTGGAGGGGGAGACAAAGCTCCTCCTTCGGTGGCTAGGAATAAAACCACCCTCCCATTTTTGGGAAAAGTTTCGGCAATTTGTGACTACCCGCAGTAAAAAAGTGGGGGAGTGGGAGAGGGAGGGGCTCTACTACTCCCAATTTAGACTCTCTAAAAAGGAGCTTCGCCATTTTTTAGAGAGGGAATTGAAGCTGGATTTCCGGAAAAGAGAGGTGGCTGAACTTTTTGAAGAGCTCTATTAACTCCGAAAAAAAGGGGAGAAATGGAGATAAAGGTTTTGGAGTTAAATCGGGAGATTAATTTAGAGAGACTTTTCCGGCGGTTGGGGGTGGAGAAGGGGGGGATTAAAATTATGAGGGAGAAAGAGTTGGGACGTATTTTTTATATTGAAGGGCTCAGTTGTGGGGCTGCCAATATTTTAAAACAGGACCTTCTTAGTTTAGGGGGGGAGTTGGCGGTTCCAAAAGGGGTTCCCAACTGCAGCCGAAAATGGACCCCAGCGGTTTTAATGGTGACAACCCGGCAACTGAGGCAACTAATCCAGAAGGAGAGGACCCAGCCGTTCAATTTAAAGGAGTTGGCCGAAAAATTGGAAGGCTTTTTAGACTTTCCCACTTTCCCCCTCCAATTGATGGGGGTAGTAAATCTGAATCAAGACTCCTTTTACGCTGGGAGTAGATTCTCTGGGGAGGAGGGGGTTCGGCAGATTGAAAGGTTGATAGAGGAGGGGGCCGATATTATCGATATTGGGGGGGTCTCCAGCCGGCCCGGAAGTAGGTATCCCGGGGAAGAGGAGGAGCTTCGGCGGGTTGCCCCAATTTTGGAAGAGATTGGAAAGCGGGGGTTGTGGCGGTATGTAAAGTTTAGTTTAGACACCTTCTCCCCAAAAGTCCTCAAATTTGGGCTGGAGAGGGGGGTCCAAATTGCTAATGATATCACCGGGGGAGAGAGGTGGGAGTATCTGGAGTTGGTAGCCTCTTACAACGCCCAACTGGTGATAATGCATAAAAAAGGAACCCCGGAAACAATGCAACAAAACCCCTACTACCGGAATGTATTAATAGAAGTGGACCAATTTTTTCAGGAGAGAATCGCCCGGGCCCGGAGAGCTGGGGTGGAGAAAATTATTTTGGATGTAGGAATTGGCTTTGGAAAGAGGATGGTGGACAATCTCCTCCTAATCCGCCATTTGGGCCACTTCCGCCGGTTCCGGTATCCACTACTGTTGGGGGTCAGCCGGAAATCGATTATAGCGACTGTTGAAGAGGGGGCTAACCTCCCTCCATCCCCCCCGGAGGGGCGGTTACCGGGGACATTGGCCCTCCATTTGGAAGGGGTTAAAAATGGAGCTTCAATTTTACGGGTCCACGATTTAAAGGCCCACCGGCAAGCCCTCCTCCTCTGGGATGCTCTCCGGGAGCAGGAGTCCAACTGGGAGTTCCAGTAATTTTTTGGAACAGGGAAAGTTTAGAATTTTTTAACAGGGAATAGGGGACAAATTTTTAGAGGGGGGTGGGAAGGGCTTTCCTTCTACTCAGGAAGAAAGTTCTCCATTTCCCACTGGGGAGTTTATAGACCCAATTCCCGGCGGATAGCTCCTTCATTGAAACCGCAAATCCATTTACTTCCAATTAAGATAACTGGGACCCCTCTACAGCCGTGCCGTTCACAATCCTTTGCAGCCCGGGGATCCCGACTAATATCAATCTTTTTAAACTTTACCCGATTTTTCTTAAAAAACTGTTCCGCCCTCGTACACCAGACACACCCGGGGGCGGTAAATAAAATTACCCGTTTTTGAGCCATTTTACCTCCTTTCTCTCCACTTTTTCCGGGGAAAATGATACCAAATCACTCCGGATTGTCCCACTATTTTTGTCGAATTTCTCCACTAACCAAAACTTAAAAGGGAAAATCGGGTTTCCGGAGATTACTCCACTCCCCTTCTCACTCCATTTTTTAGGGGTTAGAGGGGGAAAAATTCCTCTATTGCGATTTCGATTAACACTGGCGGGGGTAGCTTCCCAACAGTTTCATCCCCTCCTCTTCAATCAGCTGGGCCACCTTTGGGTCTGAGATATGCCCTTCAAATTCCAAATAGAAAGAGACATTTTCAAACCCTTGGTCCTTCACCGGTCGAGACTCAATTTTTAAGAGATTTATCTTCCCTTCCCGAAACTTCTCCAGCAACTCCACCAACGCCCCGGGGCGATTGTAAGTTGTAGCAATTACAGAGGTTTTATCCCGGCCCGATTTTGGTGGGGTGTAGTCGCTCAAAATTATAAATCTAGTCCGATTCGCTTTATTGTCCTCTATCCGTTGGAAGAGAAGAGGGAGATCGTAGAGTTTTGCCGCAATTTTGGAGCAGATTGCCCCGCTATTTGGGTCCTCCGCCGCCCGTTTTGCGGCGGCTGAGGTGGAGTCGGTTGGGATAAACTCCCGGTCCAGTAGTCCGTGGCTTTCCAAAAAATTGATACATTGGTGATAAGCTTGGGGATGGGAGTAGATTCGCTCAATTTTCCCCAAATCTTCCTGAATTGAACCGAAAGAGTGGTGGATATCGATACAGATCTCCCCTACAATTTGGACCTGATATTTCCGGAGAGCATCCAGTGTGATACCCACCTGCCCGTGGGTATTGTTCTCAATTGGAGCTACCCCATATTTGG
>JBDONQ010000110.1:0-2098 GCA_039831255.1 Campylobacterales bacterium | reverse complement strand
AGTATCTATCTATTTTAATCAAGTTTGTTTTATATTCAAGAATAGATACAAATTCGCTAAAAGCATAATCGCTTATCTTTTTACCCCATCTCTTTTGCATTGTTTTTATATTTAAATCTTCTATTACCAGGTTAGAATCATTTTTTTAACCTCAAACAATCATTCCACTTTTTTCTCTCGCTTCTCTGCTGATTTTCTATATACTGCTTAATTACTTCAAGCGGTGCACCGCCTACTATTGCTCCAAAATAACTATTACTCCAAACTATTACTCCAAAGTGTAGGCAGTTTCTTTTTTAAATCTGGAAACTCTTCTCTTAATATCCTACTGCTTCTGCCTTTTGTAAGTTTAACAAACTTATTAATTGATTTGTATTTGTCTATGCATTTTTATATTAAATCAAAATATTATGTATAATACAAATTAATAAAAGATTTTCAACGGAGATAAACTCCCGAAAAATCTTTGTGGCTGGTTGGGTAGGGCCTTATATCCCTATGCCCAAAGGCAAGGGCTTTACAGCGATTTTTAGTAACTGCCCCCCCGGCGGATTGGCACAATTTCCAATTTTGGATATATTACCCGGCAAATCTGGGAAAAGGGTTTTGGAATGTTCAATTTTTCCGAGTATGCCGACCTATGCATTAAATGTGGAAAGTGTATCCCCGACTGTACAATTCACAGGGTAAACCCAGACGAGGTTACCTCCCCCCGGGGGTTTATAGAGCTTTTAAGGGGGGTGGAAGAGGGGAAAATCCCGTTGGACGATAGGACAAAGGAAATTTTTGAGTCCTGCTTCCTCTGCAACCAGTGCGTAGAGGTGTGCCCCAACTCGATTCCAACCGATTTTTTAATTGAAAATATCCGGCATAAAATCGCTGAAAAATACTCAATCCCTAGGTTTAAACGGCTCTTTTTCTTCCTACTAAAACACCGGTGGGCTTACGATTTGGTGGCCCGGTTTGGGGTAATTTTCCAGAGTTGCGGGTTTCAAATTGAGCGGGAGAGAAATGGGATGCGGGCCCGGTTCAACCTCCCCTTTATTCAAAAGGGGAGAATTCTCCCCCGGATGCGATTCCGCCCTTTTTTAAAAAAGTACCCAGCTGAGATAAAGGGAGATGGAAAAAGGCGGGTTGCAATCTTTATCGGCTGTCTGGCCAACTACCACTACACCGAAGTGGGGGATTCTCTGGTAAAAATTCTAAAATTTTTAGGGTTTGATATCTTTATTCCCAAAAAACAGCTCTGCTGTGGGGCTCCAGCCTATTTCACTGGGGATTTTAAAACCACCGAAGAGTTGATTAAACGGAATTTGGATTACTTTGCCACATTTATCGACGGGGTTGAAGCGATTTTAGTCCCGGAAGCAACCTGTACTGCAATGTTGAAAAAGGATTACAAGGAGTATATTGAGCACTACATCCCAGAGTATCGGGACCTTCACCGGAAAGTGGCCTCCAAAATTTTTGGAACCACCTACTGGCTTACCCACTACACCGAGCTGGAGGAGCGGTTGGCCCAGTTGGAAGGGGGGGAGAGTCCCAAAATCACCTACCACGACGCCTGCCATTTTGCTCGGGTTTTTGGGATAAAAGAGGAACCCCGCCGGCTTTTGAAACAGGTGGGAGAGCTCCGGGAAATGGAGGGGGCTGAGGTCTGTTGCGGATTTGGGGGGATTACAATCCAGACTGAGCGGTTCCAGTTGGCCCGGGAGGAGGGGCTCTATAAAGCAAATTTAATTAAAAAGGTAGAAGCGGATTATATCTCAGCCGAGTGCTCCGCCTGTCGGATTCAAATTACCGAACATCTAGACAAAGTTGGGGACCGGAAGCTGTTCCGGCACCCGTTGGAGTTAATTGCAGAGCGGATTGATTGGGCCCAACGGCAAAAGGGAAAAAGGGGAGGAGTTTAAAATCCCTTTCGATTTCGATTCCGGAGGAGTTTTAAATAGAGCCAACTGATTACCCCTTTCCGGTCCACATTCAACTCTACCATCCGGAGAGCTTCTCCTAAACTTTTCAACTCCTCCTCTTTGAGCCCCTCCCGAAAGAGGGAGTAGATAAACTCTTTCGCCTCCTCCTTTGAAATCTCCCGTTT
>JBDONQ010000254.1:0-7453 GCA_039831255.1 Campylobacterales bacterium | reverse complement strand
AAATACTCTTTAAATTCCCTTCGAAAACGTTTTAAACTCTTTTTAATTTCTTTTTTAAATTCTGGCAACTTTTCCAGTTTTTTTCTACTTTCAATAGTAAAAAATTCTTTAATCTCCTCTTTCCAGATCTCCATTGGGATATCTTTATAATTGAGAAGTTTCACATCTATTTTTGGAAATTCTACAATCGCCCTTTCGCCCTCTTTTAATTCCAATTTTAGAGCTATCTCATCTTCCAATTTCTTTACTAATCTGAAAGTGAAATCACACAATTTTTGCTCTATCTCCTCCCTTCTCTCCAAATACCCGGGATAGGTAATCGCATATAAAGAGGGAAATTTATGTCGCTCTTTCTCCCCAATTTTAGTCCATTCCGAATCCCCAATCCAGCTCCCGTTTCTACATCTGGAGAAAAGGCCCAAATTTTTTAATCTCTTACTAAAACAGACCCCACACAACCCCTCCCCCCTTTTTAAAATAAAATGTTTTAACTCCAACGCCTCCTTTTCTTTTTCTAAAAAGAGACTCCCCTTTTCCCGACCCCGATAGATGACAACATTTCGCTCTCCACACAGATTACATTTCCGTCCCCGCTCCCCTTTTCCACCCCCCAATTGGGTAAAAAACCGAGTATTTTTAGCCCCTGCCAACCGCTGTTCTACGATATCAAAAGCTTCTTTGTACTTCCTATTTCCAATTTCAGCAATAGCCCAATAGAAATTAAAATAACCTTCCAAATGCTCCTCAATCTTCTTTTCAATTTCTGGATAGTTGAATATTTTTTCTATCTCTTTTCTTTTCTCTTTCTCTAATTTTTTCAACCCTTCTAAAATAAACTTTTTCCACAACCCTTTTACCTTCCAATTTAAAACCCTCTCCACTTCCTCTCCTCCGCTCCTCACCTCTTTTAACAAGGCCCCCTCCACTTTCACTAAAAATCGATTTGGATAAGATCTTTCCCTCTTTTCTTCAATACTTCCGTCAAAAGCCGGAAAAATTGGTGATACCCTATCTTTCCCAACTCTTTCTAAGAAAACTTTCAGCCCTTCCTTAGTCAGTTCACTTAAAATTTCACTGCTACTATATAGGTCTACCAACTTCCGGCTCTGTTCAATAAACCCTTGGACAGGGGTAATTGTGAATAAAAATAGAAAATCTCTCCTCTCCATCTCCTCCCTTTCATTGAGAATATGGGTTTAAGATATCTCCCTCAAAGACTATTTTTTTAAACTCCTCAAACTTCTTCCACCGACATGCCTTTTTTGGGTCAGCCAACAGAGTTATTACTGGAAAATAGCCCCGGGGGTGGCGGTTAATAGTTACCACCACCGGAGATGCCAACTTTTTACCCCCCCTTACAAAACCAAAGTAGGGGTATTTATCGGTAGCCCACCCTATCTGTTCCAACAGAGAGGAGTAGTGACTAAAATATCTACCCTTTAAAATCAATTTCTTTAAGTAGGGATAATCCATTTTAGGAAGTTTATTGATATCTCTGTTCAACCTTTTTATCCATTGGACTATTTCGCTCTTCTCTATCGGATATTTTTTCTCTACATCTATCCCCTCACTCTCCACTTTTACAACCCGGATACTCCCATATCCCCGCCTACTCCGTTGCCCAAATCCACCCAATACCGATGCAATTACAAAAGTTTCGTAGGCAGTTTTCAGCTTCTCTTTGTCTAGTCCAGTAAAGACCATCTCAAATCTTCCCCCCGCTTCAAAACCGGATACCCGAAACCCTTTATGGGGCACCGGTTTAAATCTCCCCTCTCTCAAATTGGAAGAGGTAATTTTTAAATCAAAACTGCTTCTCTTTTTAGTATTTCCAAAAAGTTTCCCTTCCTCTTTTCTCATCTCCTCCAAATCCAAATGCTTAAAAATAGCCCGCCACCAGAACCGCATTACCCCTTTTATTGAAGGGACCCGCAATTCGGGGATATTTTTATCTTCCCCATGCATTAATAACGGAGTTACCAATTCACATTGAACTTTTATCCTTCCCATTTTCCAGCCCTCTCTACTTTTTCCCAATAAACTCTCTGGATTTTACCATTTTTTTTGGAAAAGGAGAATCCCTTACAGTTGGAAAAATCAAAAGAGGAGAAAAAGAAAAAAAGAAGGGAAGGGGGGATTAGTTGGGGAGATGCCAGCCGGGCATTTCGTGGAAGTTAAGGTATCGGTAAACTTGGTCCTCTTTCCCGGCCAATTTCCGGTCTACAATATCCAGATACTCCTCTGGAGTTGGAATCCGGCCCAACAGGGCGGTAACTGCGGCCAATTCGGCACTTCCCAGATAGACTTTAGCCCCTTTCCCCATCCGATTGTCAAAATTCCGGGTTGAGGTGGAGAAGACATTGGCATAATCCCGGACCCGGGCTTGGTTCCCCATACAGAGGCTACACCCGGGCATCTCAATCCGGGCCCCCGCTTGGCCGAAGACCGCGTAATACCCCTCCTCTTTCAACTGTTCCGCATCCATTTTAGTTGGAGGCGCAATCCAGAGCCGGACCGGTACTTGCCCTTCACCCCGCAAAATCTCCCCGGCTGCCCGGTAGTGGCCAATATTGGTCATACAGCTTCCAATGAAAACTTCATCAATCTTTTTCGGCCGTCGCTCATCGGCCAGCACTTCACTGAGGGTCGCCACATCGTCCGGATCGTTGGGGCAGGCGACAATCGGTTCTTTAATTTGACTCATATCGATTTCCAGAACTGCCGCATATTCGGCATTTTCATCCGGTTCCAACAGGGTTGGGTTCTCCAGCCACGTTTTCATTTTATCAATCCGCCGTTGAAGGGTCCGGGCATCTTGATACCCCGCTTTAATCATCTCCTCCAGCAACTTCACATTGGATTGGAGGAATTCGATAACTGGTTCTTTATTGAGTCGAACTGTGCAAGCAGCGGCACTCCGTTCAGCGGAAGCGTCGGCCAGCTCAAAAGCTTGCTCCACTTTCAAATTGGGTAACCCCTCAATCTCCAAAATCCGGCCATTGAAGACATTCTTTTTATTCTTCTTCTCAACCGTCAATAACCCCTCTTTAATCGCAAAGTAGGGGATAGCGTTTACCAAATCCCGGAGGGTAATTCCCGGTTGCAACTCCCCTTTAAACCGGACTAGCACAGATTCTGGGACATTTAACGGCATACTCCCTGTAACCGCTGCAAAGGCGACCAACCCACTCCCAGCGGGGAAACTGATACCGATTGGGAATCGGGTATGGCTATCCCCCCCTGTCCCGAGGGTGTCCGGTAAAATCATCCGGTTCAACCAGCTGTGGATAACCCCATCCCCCGGTTTTAACGAAACTCCGCCCCGGCTAATGATAAATTGGGGAAGGGTGTGGTGGAGCTCAATATCGGCCGGTTTTGGGTAGGCGGCGGTGTGGCAGAAACTCTGCATTACCAAATCGGCATTAAATCCGAGGGCTGCCAGCTCTTTAATTTCATCCCGGGTCATCGCCCCGGTGGTATCTTGGCTCCCGACAGTTGCAACAGTGGGTTCCACATACATCCCCGGCCGGACCCCCTCCATTCCACAAGCCCGGCCGATAATTTTTTGAGCCAATGTATACCCAACTCCCTCTTTTTCAGCCGGCTGTTTTGGCCGGATAAAAATATCGGCCTCTGGCTCCATTCCCAACACCTCCCGGGCCTTTTTGGTCAAATTTTTTCCAATAATTAACGGGACCCGACCCCCAGCCCGGACCTCATCTGGCAAAGTGTTGGGATTTAGTTCAAAGGTGGAGACCGCCTTCCCATTTTTGACAATTCTCCCCTCATATGGGTAAATTTCAATTAGGTCCCCAGTCTCCAGTTCTGTAACGTCCGCTTGGATTGGCAACGCCCCGGAGTCTTCAAGGGTGTTGAAAAAGATTGGGGCAATTACCCCTCCAATCACAATTCCCCCCCGCCGTTTATTTGGAACATAAGGAATATCCTCCCCAATGTGCCAAATTAAACTATTGGCCGCCGATTTCCGGGAACTTCCGGTACCGACCACATCCCCAACAAAGGCGACTGGATAACCTCTCTTCTTCAATTCGGCAATTTTCTCAATTGCGTCGGGCATTTTTGCTTTTAACATACTCAATGCGTGGAGGGGGATATCGCTCCGGGTAAAGGCTTCACTGGCTGGGGAGAGATCGTCGGTATTGGTCTCCCCGGGAACTTTAAAGACAATTGCGGTAATCTTCTCCGGAAGCGGTTTTTTGAAGGTAAACCACTCGGCGTTGGCCCAAGATTCCAGCACCTCTTGGGCATACCTATTTCCCCCTTTCGCCAGCTCCTCCACATCGTGGAATGCATCGTAGACCAGTAAAATATTTTTCAATTGATTGGCCGCCTCTTGGGCAATCTCCTGATCTTTGTGGGAGAGAGCGTCAATTAACGGCTTTACATTGTAGCCCCCCAACATTGTGCCCAAAATTTGGACCGCCCGTTTTGGGGAAATTGCCGGGCTAAAGGCTTTTCGTTGGACAATATCGTTTAAAAAGGCCGCTTTTACATAGGCCGCCTCATCCACCCCCGGGTTGATGTGATTTAGGAAGAGGTCCATTAAATACTCTTCCTCCACAATTGGCACCTGTTTTAACAATTCCACCAACTCCGCCGCCTGTTCTGCACTCAACGGCAGAGGTGGAATTCCCAATTTTGCCCGCTCTTCAGTATGTTTTCGATACCCTTCAATGAAGCTCATCGCTCCCCTTTTTATTGAAATTTTCGGTATTGTAACACCCCTCCAATCCCCCTCCCCCCTTTTTAAAATCCCTTTCCAACTAGGCCGGGGGGGATGTTAAAAAATGTAACAGGGGGGTTAATCGATTTGGAGATTTTTCCGGTGATATCGGTAGACTACATCGGGGTCTGGATGGAGGGAAACCTCAGCCTCCTCCTTTCCGTCGTAATCAATTTGGGAGAGGACATACCGGATGCTCTCCAATCGAGCCATCTTTTTATTATTGGAATTTACAATAATCCAAGGGGAGTAGGTGGTGTGGGTTTTTGAGAACATCCGCTCTTTATATTTGGTAATTTCATCCCACAACTCTTGGGCTTTCATATCGATTGGGGAGAGTTTCCACTGCTTTAAAGGGTTCCGCTTCCGTTCTTCAAACCGCTTCCGCTGGGTCTCTTTTGAAATTGAGAACCAGAATTTGATTAAGATAATACCATCGTCGATTAAATCGCTTTCAATCTCCGGAACCTGCCTGAGAAATCGCTGATACTCCTCCTTTGTACAGAACCCAAAAACCGGTTCCACAATTGCCCGGTTATACCAGCTCCGGTCAAAAAAGACAATCTCCCCTGGGTTTGGGAGATGTTTAAAGTATCGCTGAAAATACCATTGCCCTTTCTCTATTTCAGTGGGGGCCGGTAGGGCTACAACCCGATATTTCCGGGGGTTTAAATGCTCTACAAACCGTTTAATCGCCCCCCCCTTTCCAGCGGCGTCCCGGCCTTCAAAAATAATCATTACCCGTTTTCGATTCTCAAAAACCCAATTTTGAAGTTTTATTAATTCAATTTGGAGTTTTTGCAACTCCTCCTCATACTCGACAATCTCCAAAGCTTTTTTTAATTTCTTTCCACTTACCAGCAGGGAGAGGGTCCGCTTTTTATTAATTTTTTTGAAAATTTTCCGAAGCTCTTTTAACTCCTCTCTCCCATTTTCCCCCACTTTCTCTTCCAATGAAGTGAGCAATTTTTCAATTTCCGGGGTCATTGGCACCCTTTTTACTCTCTATTTTACCATTTGAACCCTTTCTAGGAAATCAGTTGGCAGGGGTGGTCCGGTTCTGCTCTGTTGAATTGCTCTTTTTTTGAGTTAAACTCTCTTTTAAAGGGTTCAATTTCATTGTTAGAAACTCTTCCAAATTTTTCGGCTTAATTCCGAAGAGACTCTCCCCCACTTGCCGTTCAAAATTGAAAAAAACGCTGCTTCCAAAATAGCGGTCCAAAATCTGTTTATTGGGAACAATTGTGACTAAAATATTGATAATTACTCCCATTACAATTACAAATTTGGCCACTGAGACAAAGATTCCCAAAATTTTCACTAAAATCAGCCCGGCAATTGAGAGTTTCCGCTCTACTAAATAGCCGATTAAATTGGAGGTTCCCCAAATCATCAATACCAGTAGGGTAAAGCCGAAGCCGTAACAGAAGGAGGGAGGGAAATCTGGAAGATAGTGGTGCATAAAATCCCCCACATCTTTGTAATAGAAAACCCCTATTGTAAACCCTAAAATGAGCCCCAAAAAGTCTGAAACCTCTTTAATAATCCCGTTAAAAAATCCCTTTAGCCCGAAGGAAAAGAGAAAAATTAGGTAAATAATATCGAACATATTCATCTGCATCACCCTTTTTTACCATTTCTGCCCAGAGACTACTTTAGCATCTCTTTAAAATCTCTCTGGTGTCCAGTCCCAGTTAAATCTTTCAGAGAAGTGAGCCCGTTGTCAATTGACCGGAGATCCCCCCTCAACTGCTCTTGAAGTTTCCGCATCTCCTCCCGCTGTCGCTCCAACTCTGCCCTCATCTCCTCAATTTGGAGCTCTCTAGATAAATCTGATGTGAGGTTGGTAACCATTCGTTTTATTTTAAAGATAAATCTGGCCAACCCCCTCATCGCATCTGGAAACTTCTCTGGCCCCAACACCAAAAACATTACGATTACAATTACTAAAAATTCAGTGGAGCCGATATCCAACATCCGTTCCCCTTTTTCGGTAACCTTCCTTAAAATATTATCATACCCAACCGGTTATCGGTTGAAAGGGGGAGTTGTGGAAATTAAAAAAGTGGGAGTGGTCCTAAAACCGAAAGGGGAGGTGGAGGGGATTCGGAAGAGCTATTTAACAGTAAAGCGGAGTTTTGAAGAGGCGGGGATAAAGGTGGTGTTGGACTCCTTTTCAGCGAAAATGATTTCCCTGTTGGGGGTCGATTTTGAAGTTATGGCCCAAGAGGTGGACCTGTTGGTGGCGTTGGGGGGAGACGGGACTCTAATCTCTGTCGCCCGGCGGAGTTATCGATACCAAAAACCTATCTTAGGGGTTAACATCGGAAAATTGGGATTTTTAACCGATATAAATCCTAGAAATCTCTCCCAATTTCTCCGGGAGCTCAAACGGGGGAAATACCGGATTGAGGAGCGGATAATTTTAAAGGTGCACTACAATCGGAAAAACCTCTACGCCTTTAACGATGTGGTAGTTACAAAGGATGTGTTGTCCTCAATGATTTATGTGGATGTGGATATTGGAGATGCCCATTTGAATAGCTATTTTGGAGACGGAGTTATCTTCTCCACCCCAACCGGCTCCACCGCCTACAATTTATCGGCTGGGGGGCCGGTGGTCTATCCGCTGACTGAGACTATAATTGTAACCCCTATCTGCCCCCACTCTCTAACCCAACGGCCATTGGTCCTCCCGGACACTTTTAA
>JBDONQ010000212.1:0-2116 GCA_039831255.1 Campylobacterales bacterium | reverse complement strand
TAAAAAAGGGGGAGTTGGAAATTCCACCCCCCCCAAACTGGGAGGGGAGAGGGGGTAAAAATTTGAAACTCCTCCAGTGGGGGGCCAATTTGGCGGTCACTTACAGCCGGGTCTCCAGCGGAGTAGTTCAATTTCCAGAGGGAGAGGTGGAAGGGGTGAAGGTTGAGAAAGGCTCCCTCCATCCTTTCCTCCTTTAACCCGCTATTTTAACTTTCTTAACTAGCCTTTTTCCCGTTGGACCCTCTCCCATCCCAACTGCAGGGGTTCCAATTGAGAGAAAGTGAGTTTTTTTAAAGAAGAGTTTCCCCTTTCTATTTTTTCAAAAAAGATTAGGGTTAAAAAATTGCGTAAAGGAAGGGATTATCGAGAGGGTCCCGTCACTTCAAGAGCTTTTGAGCTGGAGCTTCCCCAATCGTTAAAGATGATTTATTGATTTAGAAGGGGGAAGAGTTTTCAAGAAAGATGGGAAACTTAGCGGAAATCTTTTTCAGAAAATACTAAGAATTTCAAAAAAATTGGAGAGATTTTTAATCTCTTACGGAAAGGGGTTGGGAGGGTATCGGCTGGAAAAGGGGAAGTATGGAGAGTGAAGAGATTGAACGGAAAAGGGGTGGTCCTCTATTGCCAGTTGAATAATGGGGATTTATTGGGGGTAAATTTCTAGAAACAGAGAGAAGAATGGGAAATCGGAAAGGTGGAGATTGGAGAATTTGGTCATTAAACTCTATCCAATGGAGATAGTTTTCAATGGGGATTTTCTATTCTGGATTTGAAATATTGCCGAAAATCGAGAGGGAAATATCTCACTTTCCCAAGAGGAAAGAGATATTTTAAAAGAAGTTTTGGGGGTGGAGGGAAAGAAGATAAATTTTCCTGTTTACATCAACTGAAGGGTTGGTAGTGGTAAACCGACAGTTCTCCAATATCTTTTTGCCCACTACTTAACCACCTATTTGACCGAAATCGGAGAGGGGTGGGAGAGGGAAGAGATTCCCAAACTCCTCTACTTAACCTACACTCCCCAACTGAAGGGGAAAGCAATTGAACAAATTGCCAATATCATTAAGGTGAAAAAAGATTTGAGAGATTGGAGGAGGGGTTGGAAGGGGTAATTGCCCTCTTTTTCCAGAGTTTTGTTGAGGAGATACCCGGAGAGGGGAATTCGTTTATCCTCTTACACCTACCAGATTGGGTACTGGCTGTCCGGAGGAGGGCTCTTGGGGGAAATTTACCCAATTATTTAAAAAAAATATTGGCCGTCGATATTTCCCCTAAGATTAGAACAGAGAGGTTGAGAGAGAATCTGTTGGAAGAAAATTTCCAATTGGTGGTAGAAGAAATTTTTCCAATCTACTGGCGGAGATTGGAGGAGAGGGGGCTCTTCGACGATTTGGACCCCATTTTGGAAGGATTAAAATTGGAACTCCACCGGGGAATGGAAAATTATTACGGCATCTTTTACGACAAAGCCCAACATCTCATCCGTGTGAGCTACCCCGCCTTAAAAGGCGGAGCTTCCTGCTTCACAGGTAGATGACTAGTCTGTATAAACAGACCCCGCCAGAGCTACCTCCACAGGCATAAGTTCGGACTGCTCCACTCCTACTTTTTATCGGCTTAACTTGGTTATCGCTATTAAAATAATTTTAACAAAATTTATAAAAAAATTCAAACGGAAATTAAATTTCCGAGAATTTTTTTATCCGCCTCTCATCACCGCCTTAAAAGGCGATAGTTTCGGCGGGATTTGCTAAAAATTGCCAATCAAAGACCCAAACTCTCAAAACAGCTAATAGAAGAGAATTAGATAATAATTATTGGGAGTTTGTCTGTTAGAGGGATGGTTAGGAATCATAAGTTGGCTAAAGCAAATGCAATTTGGGGTAGATTTTTTGGATTGCTTCAATGCAGAGCTAAATGGTATCGAAAAGAGATAATTCAACAGATTTGCTCCAGTCTCAAAAATGGGTAATAAATAGATTAAAGAAAATTATTTCCTAAAAGACAAGCCAAAAATTTCATCTAAATCATTGGACCAATACTCCTTCTTTTCACTATCAACTTTTTCAGGGTCTTGATTGTATAAAAACAGCTTCACTTCAATAGAAGAGTCGTT
>JBDONQ010000087.1:0-7539 GCA_039831255.1 Campylobacterales bacterium | reverse complement strand
AGTTTTTCATAAGCATAATCGTTTATAATTAATGATTAATAGAAAAAACTGACCTAATAGACTTTTCTCTATTTTTGGGAAGCATAACTTGTTGTTATCAATCTTGAAACCCTGAGGAATCTGCAAAGATAAGGGGTTTTTACGTTTTAGTGTTGAGTTTTTTTTGCTTAACCCCAAATCCGATACATATCTGCTACATCCAAACTAAATAGATAATACCCTTCAGGTCTATCAAATTCATCTTCCCCCCTTCACGTTTTCCATTTAGATTGAGTATTCTTTGTTGATTTTAGATAAAAATATCTCCAACCCAAACCTAAGCTCCTATCGGGGAGATTAAGAGATAGTGAGCTACCCCGCCTTAAAAGGTGGGGCTTCCTGCTTCACAGGTAGATGACTAGTCTGTATAAACAGACCCCGCCAGAGCTACCTCCACAGCCATTAATTCGGACTGCTCCAGCCCTACTTTTTATCGGCTTAACTTTGTTATCGCTATTAAAATAAAATTTATAAAAAAATTCAAACGGAAATTAAATTTCCGAGAATTTTTTTATCTGCCTTTCATCACCGCTTTAAAAGGGGATGGTTTCGGCGGAATTTGCTAAAAAATTGGGCTTCCCAGTCGGGGACCCTTTGAGAGGAAAGAGCTTAAAATTTTAAAGGAGGATGGCCAACCAAAAGGGGCTCCCCCTCTCCTCCCAATTTCCCGGGTAGTTTTTCAATCTTCCCCTTCCACCCAATTTTATTTTCCCAATTTGGACCCTATTTCCGGTCATTTTCCCCAAATAGCTCCAATTGGGGGGACCCAATCTGTTGGGATTTTCCCCTTTTCCCATTTTTCCGGTGGAGAGTCTCCCCTTCCCCCTTTTGGGACTCCTGAGGGGAAGGAGTTACCTCATCGTAGTGAAGCTCAATCCCTTTATCCGTGGTGATAAAGCCCCGGATAATAATCTCCCCCCGGTGGACTTTTAAATGGTGCTCCCTGCAGAGAGGGATTAAATTGTACCGGTGGTGGACCGGCACACTCCCAATAAACCCCCCTTTCTCCTCTTTCCGGTGGCGGATGTGGTGGACCTCCTCTACCGGCTTTCCACAAATTGCACAGGTGGTGATATAGAGCTCTTTATTGTAACGGCTCCTCCGTTTCTGGACTAACAACTGCAACTCTTCCTCCTCTTCTGTCAATTTCATCCGAATTTGTTGGGCAATTTGGAGGAACTCCGGGTCCATTCCAATTGACCGGGCAAACTCCAGCCCGTAAAGGGTTGAACCGCTCCCATCCCTCAATTTCCTATCGTAGACCAGTTTTTCCCCATCGTAGTAAACATGGAGATGTTTTGAAACCACCCCTTCCAGACTCCGAATCTCTTCCAACTCCACCAACTGGTGAAGGTGGGTTGCAAATAGGAAATTGGCCCCTTTTTTCGCCAACTTTACAATTGCCCCTGCCACAATTGCGACGGCTGAGGTAGTCTCGGTTCCGTGGGCAATTTCATCTCCTAACACCATTGAATTCCCCCCTGCCCGGGAGAGGATATTTTTCAATTCCGCCATCTCCACTGCAAAAGTAGAGAGCCCTTTCATTAAATTATCGGAAGCCTCAATCCGGGTGAAAAGAGAGTCGTAAGGGGTAAACTCCATCTGGGTTGCCGGGACATAAAATCCGCTTTGGGCTAAAAAGAGGGCAATTCCAACACTTTTCATTAGGGAACTTTTCCCAGAAGAGTTAATTCCATAGAGCAAAATCCCTTGGTACTGGTTAAAATCGAGGGTATTGGGGACATAGATTCCATTTTGCTGGTTTATTTCCACCAATGGGTGCCTTAAATCTGCTAAATAGAGCCGTTTCTCTGAGATTTTCGGCCGGCTCCAGTTGTACTTTTCAGCCGATTTAGCCCCAGCCAGTGCCAAATCTATCTCCCCCACTTCAAAGGCCCACTGGGGGAGGAGTTGGAACCGCTTCTCCATCTCCCCTAGCAGTTGGAGATACTTCTCCCGGACCGCCCCCAGCAGTTTTACTTCTGTTGCCAAAATTTTATCGCTCAGCTCTTCAATTTTCCCCCCGGAGATTTTCACTGAAGAGGTCAACTGCTTCACTTTTAAATCCCGGAGGAAGACCTTTTCCCGGTCTATCTCCAAAAAGGTTTGGAGAAACTTCTCTCGAATTCCCCGGAACCGGTTTTTTGTCATTGAAAGGTAATACCCCTCTTTTTCATTCCGATTCAGCTCCACTTTCAAATCTCCCAACCCCTCAACCCCCTTTCTCAATTTTTCCAATTCCCCCAAATAATACTCCAACTGCTGTTGAAGTTGGTCTACAGTCGGGTCCACCCCCTTCTTTAAAAAATTCTCCCGAATCTGGTCCAGCCGGGAGGAGAGTTTTGAAAGGTTGAAATGGCTCTCTAGATATTCGATATAGCTCTGGACCTCCCGGACCTCCTCCTGTTGCAACCCTTTTAACCCCTTTATCCCCTCCAGAGAGGAGTAGAGGAACTCCAGCTCAAAAGGGTGCAACCGCTTCACTTTTATCCGCCGGTCCAACTTCTCCAAATCGTAAATTTTTTCCAGCTCCTTCTGATACTTCTCCAACCCTCTCTTCTGGACCTCCCCAATCTTTTCCCACCGCCTCTCCAACTCCTCCCGGTTCTTAATCGGATTGAAGAGCCTCTCCTTCAGCAACCGCTTCCCAATTGGGGTCTTTGTAAAATCGATTAACCGGAGGAGTTTCCCAATCTCCAACTGTTTTACCGGGTTATTCCCCAGATATACAAACCGGCTATCCTCCAATAGCTGGGGGTAGTCCAACTTCTGAACAACCTCTTTATTGTGGGCAATTGCGTATTCAATTAGAAAGGCTAGAGTTTCGGTGGCCAGCGGAAACCGCTCCAAGCTTAGATACTCGATAGGGGTCATTAGGGAACGGATATTGAAGACCCGTTGGAAAAGCTCATTCTGGTAAGTGATAGGGAGACTCCCCTCATTTCTTACCAACATTTTATCCCCCAACTCCAGATAAGTGACCACCTCATCCCAGTTGGCCTCCCCCCGGAGGGTTAAAATTACTTCATTTCCAGAGTAGGTGCTCAAAAGCCGGAAGAGCTCGTCCAATGCAAAGGTGGGGTCCTCCTTCGGGGAGTATCCCTCGTAGACGAGACATTTTCCAGTGTTTAAATCCACCGCCCCATACCCCACCCAGTATCCTTTCCCCTTCTCAATTGTTAAAGCGGTTAAATAATTTTCCGGGGTTTTGGAGTAGTCCGGGTTCACCCCCGGGGAGATAATCTCCCCAATGTATCTCTTTATATTTGGGGGAACCCCTTTTTGCCGGATTAACACAATTGTGTACCGGTTCTCATCCACCAGTCGCTCCAGATACCGGTCCAGTGCACCGGTTGGAAATCCGGCCATTAACGGGTTTTTAATATCCACTTGGGGGAGGGTTTTATTTTTTTTCGTGAGTTGAATGTTCAATAGAGTTGCTATCTCTTTGGCCCGACCTCTGGTCTCATACTGGTACAGTTCAAAAAAGCTTCCCACCTCCATTAGGACCACCACATTTGGGTAGAACCGGGATAGGTACTCCTCCACTTCGAAATAGATTTCAGTTAAAAGTCTCTTTTTATCGTTTAAAAACCGATTTAAATACTCTTGGTCTGGAATCCGCCCCTCTCTAACCATCTACTCCCTCCTCCTTTTCCCGTTTAAATCTCTTCCATTCCAGCAGTGAGAATAGAAGGGGAACATAGTAAAGATTTAAAAGGGTCGCCCACAATAGCCCAAATCCCAATGCCACTGCCAATGGTTGGAGGATTTTTGACTGGCCAAACGGAAAGAAAATTAATGTTAAAAGGCCAAAAAAGGTGGTAACGGAGGTGAGGAGAATTGGTCTCAACCGGTAGGAGGCCAGCTGGAGGAGTTCCGGCCGGGACCGGGCCCTCCGGAGAAAATCTACCATTACAATTCCATCGTTTACGACAACCCCTGCCAATCCAACCATCCCAATTCTGGTCAACATCGTCATACTTAACCCCAGTATCCAATTTCCAATTAAAACCCCAAAAAAGGAGAGGAATATTACTGAAACTATAATAAAGGGAAATTTTAACGAATCGAAAATTAGGACCAAAGTTAGAAAAATTAGAGCCAGTGCCACAACCCCGGCCCGGACCAAATCCCGGAGGAAGGCTTGATTCACTTTCCGAGCCCCCCCAATCTCCACTAAAAAACCCTCCCTCTTCAATTTTTCCAGATGGGGGGAGAGGCGGTTCAGCATTTGATTTACAGTTAAAATCTTTTTATCCAGTGTGATATAAATCGATTTTAATGCCACCCCATCGTATTTGTGGATTTTTTTAAACTGCCGTTCAATTTTAAATTGGGCCACCTCCTTCAACAACACCTTCCGGTGGTCTGGCAACTCCACCCTAAAATTGGCCAAATCTGAGAATCTCTCCCGGCTGGTCCCCTCCAACAGCAGTTTAATGTAACTATTCCCGGCAAAATCTTTCCCAATCTCCCCCTCTCCAAAGGCCCCTCGGAGCTGGGAGTAGAGATACCCCTCTGTTAACCCCAACTGTTCCCCGTAGCTATTAATCTCTATTTTTACCTGGTCTCCCCCCCACTCGGCATCGTCGTAAAGAGTTGCCACCCCCGTTGGGAACTCCCGCCGGATTACCCCTTCCAACCATTTAATCCTCTCCAACACCTCCCGGTCCGATTTCCCCCCTATTCCAATTACAATGTCACTTTTAACAATCCCTGCTTGGGGAATAATTACATTTAACTGGACTAGCCCCGGGATTTTGATTTTTTTTAACTTGTCTTCAATAATTCTCTTCACCTCCCGGGCTGAGTGGATTCGAACCTGATTCTCCACTTTAATCGGTTGGAAAAGGGGAGCGATATACCGGTTATAAAAATCGGTCGGTTTTAACTCCTTTAAATCTACAAAGATGTGGAAGTAATTCTCCCCAATTTCACTCTCCCCTTTTTTATTCATAATCATCCCGGCCACTGAAGTGAACCCCTCCACATCGGTTTTTAAAAGGGGTTTTAAAACTTGTTCAATTGGGACCATCCCAGCTGAGGTCTGTTCAATTGTGAAATTCCGGTCAAATTTTCCGGTGATATAAATTTGGGTTACATCGAAATCGGGGAAGAGTTGAAATTTGGAGTGGCGGAACCCCCAAATTATAATCGCTGGGACCACCACTAAAAATAGAAATAGAAAAAGCCACCGGTGCCGGAGGGTAAACTGTAGACTCTTCCGGTAAAGGGCTTGGAACCGATTCCAGAATTGGGTTCGCCAATGGCTCTCCTCCACTTTTAACAGCTCGACACTGTGGAGGGGAAGGAAAATTACCGCCTCCAGTAAGGAGGAGAGAATTAAAATTGTTATCATTATTGGCAAAATTTTAATAAAAATCCCAATTTCCCCTTTAATCATCAATAATGGTAAAAATGCAAAAATTGTTGTCAACGCCGACGCAATTACCGGGAGAATTACCTCCCGGGTCCCCTCCACTGCAGCGGTAATAGGGTCTTTCCCGGTCTGGAGATGTCGATAGATATTCTCTCCAACTACAATCGCCTCATCTACTATCATCCCCAATGCAATTAACGCCCCCAATAGGGAGAGAAGGTTTAGGGAGAAGCCCAAATAGTCCAGTGCAATTAATCCAACTGCAAAGGATGTGGGGATTCCAATAATTACCACCAATGAGAGTCTCCAGTTCATAAAAAGCCAGAGGATAAAGAGGACAATTACCAATCCACTGGAAATATTGGCTACAACTGTGTTAAACCGATTCCGAACCCACCTGGAGGTGTCGGTGGAGATTCCAAAAATCACCTCCGGATGTTGCCGATGATATTGGATTAAAACTTCCCGGATTTTCCGGCTCAGTTCAATTGCGTCCCCTTGCTCCCCTTTCCGGATATCCAACATAACCGTTGGAATTCCGTTGTATTTCCCAATCTCAGTAGGGGTTTGATACCCCTCTTCCACTTCCACAATATCCCCAACTCTGACTATTTTTCCCCCTACTTTTATATAATTCTCCCGGAACTCCTCCACCGATTGGGATTTAAAGGAGATAAAATAGAGCTCTTTCCCCTCAATTTTTCCAATTGGGTAGATAGTGGAGAGACTTTTTAAAATAGAGATTAAACCCCCTTTTCCAATCCCTAAAGTATCCAACTTTTCCGGATTAAATTTGAAGTAAATAACTTTGTCGGTATCCCCCCGGATATCTATTTTTGTTAAATCCCCAAACCGGGCCAGTCGTCTTTTTAATTGGTCCGCCACCTCCAGTAGCTGTTCCCTACTCAATTTCTCACTTCCAATTGAGACAAACATTAGCGGAAAAGCCCGCTTTAGGATTGAAGCGGTGGGTTCATTCATATCGGAGGGAAGGTCCCGTTTTAAATTGGAGATAACACTTTTCACCTCTATCAATGTGTTCAGTTTATTACTCCCCTCCTTTAAGTCCAGAATCATCCGGAAAGAACCATTCCGGATAATTGTCTCAATGGAGACTATTTCTTCAAAGTTTTTTAAATCGTCTTCAATTTTGGAGACGACCAGCCGGTCCAAATCTCTTGGAGAGGTCCCCAGATACCCCCCTTGGATTACAATCTTATCCAGTGTAGAAGGAGGAAAAATCTCCTTTGGGAGATTCCGATAGGAGATGTAGGCTAAAATTAATAGAATTACAAACAGAGTATGGGTAAAGTAGCGATTCCTAATAAAAAAACGGATAAACCCCTCCATCTCTCTCCTTTTCTCCAATGGTAAAATTTGAGAATTATCCCAAAGGAGTCCCAATGGGTAAAAGTTTTAAAAAACTGGTAGGAATTATAGCAGTAGGGATAGCAGTAGGGGTGGTTGGATGCTCCTCTGGGAAAGAGCCGAAACAGGGGGAAAAGTGCGTTGTGGAAGGGGAGGAGGCCCCCCAATGGGTCTGCCAACCAGAGAAATTTAATCGGGGGATGATCGTGGCAGTTGGGATTGCCGAAGAGATGCCCCCCTCAATACAGTTGACCCAAGCTGAAGCCGATGGCCGGAACCGGTTGGCCAGCCAGATTGCCACTGAAGTGAAGAGGGAGATTCGACGGTATCAAGGGGTTACCACCCCCGAAGGGGAGAATGAGGTAAATCAGCAATTGGAAGATATCTCAATCCAACTCTCCCGGGTTCTCCTCAGGGGGAGTCGGCCATTGGCCCAGTGGCGGAGTGAAAATCGGAGCCTCTACATTTTAATTGGGGTTCCAAAAAGTAGGGTTCAAACCCTGTTGAAACGGCACTTAAAAGATTTGGATTTAAAATTCCGGGAGCTAGAAAAGTAGAGGAAAAAGCCCTTTTTTAACCAAGTTTCCAAAGGATTTTCCCTTTAATTAGGGGGGGATGAATTTGGTATTGGGTTAGCAAGCACTTTGGGAGACAATAACTTCAAAAGAAGCGATAACTAAGCCCCAAAGCAACAATAACAGAGTTGCCGAAATTAGGGGTAGAACAGCCCGTGGAGCCGGTGGAGACGT
>JBDONQ010000151.1:0-7653 GCA_039831255.1 Campylobacterales bacterium | reverse complement strand
CCGCCCCTCTTGTTGGTCAGTTCCAGCGGTAGCGGCATCGTCGTAATCGAGGACATCGTAATAAACATTGAAGCTAACTTTTTTATTGTATTTATAAGTAGCTCCAATTTTCCACTCATTGCTGTCGTTATTTCCGTAATCTTCCCCTTGGTCGATGTAAGCGTAAGCAGCTTCAACACTCAATTTATCATTTACATCCATTCCCAATTTCAAATAATATCCGCTAATATCCAATTCATTGGCAACTGCGAACCGTTGTTCAACTGGAAGAGCATTTGCAATTGGAGAATCTTCACTTAATTCTACAATACCGGCATTTTTATTGGTTCCAACATACCCGATGCTTCCAAAGAAGTTGTTGTACTTCCCAGAGATATCTAAGTGGGCGTAAGTGTGGGCGTCGTCTGGATTGGTTAAAGATTTCAAGCTATCAGGGGTTGCATTATCCAAATCGTTGCTCTCTCCCACTTTTTTATTCTTCCCAACAGCGTAATCGAGGCTAACTTTAATTTTCCCATTTGTAATAGGTTGCTCATACCCTAACCGGAGAACTACATCGTAATCTAGCAAATTGTCGATGTAGAAATACCAAAGTTGAGCATCTACTTTTCCGCCGTTGGAGAGTTTTGTATTGTAGAGCAACGCAGCTGTGTAGATATCGTTATCTACAACTGTTCCAACATAGTCGCTGTCATTTGGGTTGGCATTCAGAGTTTTATCTGCCCAAGCTGCTGCTACAGCAAAGTTATCGTTAAATTTGTATTCCCCCAAAATCCCTGCGCTGTGGGTTGGAGTTGCAGGGTCAATACTGGTGATAGGGGTTGCCAATGGGATTTTACCCACCATAACTTTTGCACCATTTGCGTGGTAGTCGAAAAAGAGCAAGTTGGAAAGGAGTCCATTATCTCCATTACTGGTTTTACCAACTACATCGCTGGAAGATTTACTATAGTTGTTGGATTGGACACTGGTCCGCCATACGAAATCAAGGTTCTCGTCTGCGTGTACTTTAAAAATTAGGATAGCATTGGTCCGCCACCGGTTGTAGCTGTACCATTCTCCATTTTCATTTTTCACATTCTTATAATAGAATCTAACCCGTAACATCCCGTTCAGGTCTACATTTTTAATAGCCTCAGTCAAAGGGGTTGCAGAGGCAAAGCTTCCCAGTCCGATTCCAATTAAAGCCGCCAAAGAGACTCTTTTAAGCATTGTCTCACTCCTTTGGAAATAGTTTTAATTCAATCATAAAAATTATAGCCACAAAAAATTAAAAAATCAATCAACCCCTACCTATCCCGCCGATAGAGGGGCATCCCCATTACATGATACCCACTATCCACATACAAAATCTCTCCAGTTATCCCAGAGCTGTAGTCGCTCAATAGGAAAACCCCCGCTTTCCCCACCTCCTCAATTGTAATGTTTCGTCGCAACGGAGAGTTTTGCCGATTGTAACTCAAAATTTCACTAAAATCCCCAATCCCACTGGCCGCCAAAGTTTTAATTGGACCGGCACTAATTCCGTTAATCCGGATCCCTTTCTCCCCCAAATCCACTGCCAAATACCGGATTGAGGCCTCCAATGCCGCCTTTGCAACCCCCATTACATTGTAGTGGGGAATGTACCGGATTGCTCCCAAATAGGTCATCGTTAAAACTGACCCCCCCTCTTTTAAAAGGGGTTCAAACTCCCGGACCAGCTCAATTAAAGAGTAAACACTGATATCCATTGCAATTTGAAAAGCCTCCCGGCTGGTATCCAGAAACCGGCCGATTAACGCATCCCGGGGGGCAAAGGCCACCGAATGGACAATAAAGTCCAATTTTGGGTAAATCTGTTCCACTTCCTCCCGCAACTTTGGGAGTTGGGTCGGGTCGGAGAAGTCGAGGGGCAAAATTGTGGAGACCCCCAACTCCTCTGCAACCCGGGCAACCCGCTTTTTTAACTTCTCATTCTGGTAGGTCAGGATAAACTCCCCTCCACTTTTCCGAATCTCCTTAGCAATCCCGTAAGCAATTGAGTGGTTATTGGCCACCCCTACGATTAGACCTCTCTTACCTTCTATTACCATCTTTCCACCTTTTTACTTTTTTAGCCACTTCCACCATTCCCAAAAAGGTCTCTAGCTGAAGGGATGCACTCCCGACTAAGGCCCCATCAATTGGCCCCAACTTCAAAATTGCTTCAATATTTTGAAGTTTTACACTTCCCCCATACACAACTGGAGCTGAAGAGAGCCCTTTTAAAAACTCCCCAACCTCCCCTATCTCCTCTATTGTGGGGGTTTTCCCAGTTCCAATTGCCCAAATCGGTTCATAGGCCAACCGGAGTTTTGGGTACTCCAGCGGAATCCCCTCCAACTGCCCTTTTAAATACCCCTCAACCTCTCCCCTCTCCCTCACCTCCCACGGCTCCCCAATACAGAGGAAAATCTCAAAATTGTGGGCCCGGTAAAACTCCACCTTCTCCCGGATAAATTGGGGGCTCTCCCCCAATTGCCGTCTCTCCGAATGGCCCAGCAAGATTTTATCAATTTGAAACTCCCGGAGCTGTTCTAACCCTATCTCCCCGGTATAGGCCCCCTGCTCCGCTGGGAATCCATTTTGGGCCCCAATAAACCGGTGGGGAAGAAGCCCGGTAAACGGGGGGAAAACCCTCACCTCTACCCCATCCAATTCCACCTGTTCCAGTTGGGCTAAATAGTTCTCTACCTCCCGACGGGTTTTGTGCATTTTAAAATTGGCTGCTAAAAACATCTCCCCTCCTTACAACTCCAACGCTTTTATCCCCGGCAACTCTTTTCCCTCCAACAACTCCAGACTGGCCCCCCCTCCGGTGGAGATAAAGGTCATCTCCTCATCATCCCCAGCCAACTGGACTGCACTGGCTGTATCTCCCCCCCCTACCACTTTAATTCCGTAACTCTGGGCCACCAAATGGGAGAGTTTTACAGTCCCTCGACTAAATTTATCAATTTCAAAAACTCCCATCGGCCCATTCCAGAGAATTGTCTGAGCGTCATACAGAACCTCCCCAAAGAGCCGAATTGAGGCGGGTCCGATATCCAACCCCATCCACTCCTCTGGAATCTCCTGATAAGTTACATATTTTGTAACAGCATCCTCTGCAAACCGGTCCGCAACTAAAAAATCGACCGGCAGGTAGAGTTTTACTTTTAACTCCTTTGCCCGGTCCATCACCTCTTGAGCCGCTGGTATCAATTCCTCTTCGACAATTGAAGCCCCAGTTTCGTATCCGAGGGCCTTTAAAAATGTGAAACTCATCCCCCCTCCAATTATCAATTTGTCTACTTTTGGAAGAAGATTTACCAAAGCCTGCAGTTTTCCGCTCACTTTACTCCCCCCGACAATTGCGACAAAGGGACGGGTCGGCTTTTGAACTAGTTTGTAGAGGAAGTTTATCTCTTTCAATAGCAAAAATCCGGCACTTTTATGGTTCCGGTCGTAGTAGTGGGTAATCGCCTCAATACTGGCGTGGGCCCGGTGGCTCACCCCAAAGGCGTCATTAATATAAAACTCCCCAAATTGGGCTAACTCCCCCGCCAAATTGGGGTCATTTTTCGTCTCCCCCGGCTCAAACCGGAGATTTTCCAGTAATAACACCTCCCCCGGCTTCAATTTAGCTACCCTCTCCCTAGCATCTGGCCCCACCACATCGGAGGCAATTGGAACCTCTTGATGGAGCAGGTGGGAGAGCCGTTTTGCAACAGGTTTTAACGATAACTTTGGATCTACCCCCTTTGGACGCCCCAAATGGGAGGCCAGTACAACCCGGCACTCATTGTCCAGCAGATACTTTATTGTTGGGAGGGCCATCCGAATCCGCCGGTCGTCGGTGATATTTTGGAATTCGTCCAGTGGAACATTGAAATCGCATCGGAGAAAAACAGAACTCCCTTTCTTTAGGGGTAACTCCTTTGGAGATTTCAATCGCATTATCTTCCCTTTTTTCGGCCAATTATAACAAACCCCTTCCCCTATTTGGAGAGCTGTAGAGGAGGCTACTTAGCCCGATTGAGTTTGATAAACTGATATTTTTTGTAAAGATAGAGGCAACTGGTTCCAATTATATTCACCATTACCTCAGCATCCAATTTAAACTCCTCTGTCGGCTCGGTAACTTTATCTTTTATCATATCCATCTGCTCTACAGCTTTGGAGATGAACAGAAATCCTTGCTTAAAATTCACTTCAATTACCTCATCGGAGGAGAATTTAATATGGTCCATTAAAATTTCAACCAACATTGAGGGGGACATCTCCTCTTCATTGTACGGAATATCCATATCGTCCAAAATGTACCGGGCGGTATCCTCCAATAAAATGTAGGCAATTTCCAACGCCTCATCTGGATCCCGCTTTACCTTCTTTTGGGCTTTTCTCCAAGTTTTTTCAATATATTTATCGTCAATTATCAATTTCCGCTTTACTTCATCAATATCGGCCTTTTTCAAAAATTTTAAAAATGGGTCAAACTCTTTTTCGATATATTTTTTCCGCATTTTGTATTTATTCTCTTTAAACATTGGCTGAACATACCGGAAAATCTCCATTAGTGAGTCAAACTTTTTCACAATTTCAGGAGCATTTTCAGCAATTAATGGGTCTTTAAAAAGCTCCTCTTTCAATTTCCGATACAGCTCCTCTTCAAAATCCCCCCCAGTCAACGCATCGATAATAATCTCCTTCATCTTATCAGCCAAATCGTAGGGTTCAATCTCCTCCTCTTTTTTATGTTTTAAAAAGTCCAACAGCCCCATTACAACTCCTTGATTTTAAATTTAAACTCTCCCACCCCCCATTTTTTTGAGCTCTTACTTTACTTCTTGAAAGTAAATTATAATATAATCCGAAAAAAAAAGGGTCGCTCCGTTGGTTTTGGCGTTAAAGTATCGGCCGAAACGGTTTGAAGAGATTGTGGGCCAAGAAGGGGTGGTTAAAACATTGGTAAACGCCCTTCAAAAGGGGCGGATTGGGAGTGGATACCTCTTCAGTGGGCTCCGGGGGAGTGGAAAGACCTCAACTGCCCGAATCTTTGCAAGGGCCCTCCAGTGTGAAAAGGGGGTCTCCCCAACCCCCTGTGACCAGTGCCCTAACTGCAAAATGGCACTGGAAGGTCGCCATCCCGACATTTTGGAGTTGGATGCGGCCAGCCACCGGCGAATTGAGGATATCCGGGAGTTGATAGAAGAGACCCGGTATGCCCCAACACTGGGCCGGTTCAAAATTTTTATTATTGATGAGGTCCATATGTTGACCCCGGAAGCTTTTAACGCCTTTTTAAAGACATTGGAGGAGCCTCCGGAGTATGTAAAATTTATCTTGGCCACCACCGATCCGCTAAAGTTGCCGGCTACAATTTTGAGCCGGGTTCAACATTTCCGATTTGGCCCAATTCGGGAGGAGTTGATTATAAATCACCTTCGGCAGATTTTAAAAAGGGAGGGAGTGGAGTGGGAGGAGGAGGGGCTTCGATTAATTGCAAAGGCTGGGAAGGGGTCGGTCCGGGATAGTTTAACAATTTTGGACCAAGTGATTAGTTACAGCGGGGGAAGAATTGGGACAACGGGAGTGGTGGAGGTGTTGGGGGTGGTCCATCCGGAGTTGGTGGAAAAGGGGTTGGAAGCGGTCTTCAATGAGGACCCCCGGCAATTGGAAGAGGTAATTGGGGAGATGGAGCGGTTCGATTTGGAATCTGTTTTGGAGGAGATTGAAAATCAGTTGACAAAGAAGTTACGGAGAGGGGAACTTCCCCTCTACAAACTCCACCGCTTTTTCAATATTTTGGCCGAGAGCCGGGAGTTATTGAAAAGTGCTTCCCCAAACCCCTACTTTTTCCTCCACTACCTTCTATTCCGATTACTGGAGGCGGGGCGACCAATTCCGGTCCGGGAGACCCTTCAAAAATTGAGGGGGGAGGTAAATACTCCGAAAGAGCTTTTCTATAAACTAATCCGGGAGTTGAAAAAGCAGGATTTAAGGTTGGGAATCTGCTTTGAAACAGGGGTAAAATTTATCTCCTTCGATGGACAGGTGTTGAAGTGGGAGAGCTGTCCAGAGCCCCAGTGCCGGGAGGAGTTAAAGCGATATTTCAATTTAGTTATTAGGCCTTTAATTGATAAAATCTTTGGAAAAGGTGTGGAAATTAGGCCGATAAAGTGCCCCTCTTCTCCCCCAACCCCGGGCCTCTTCCGGATCGAAAAATTGGCGGAAAATCTCCCAAAAGGGGGGGAGAGGGGGGGAACCTCTCTTCCAATCGAGGGAAGCTCTTCCAATAGACAATTCCCCGGGAGACTATTCCCCAGGGAAGGGGGAGAGGGCTCTTCCAATTGGAACTTCAACCACCCTTCGATTGGTCGGGAAGGGGACAACGGGGGCCTTTCTGGGGTGGGGGTTTCTAGAGGGGGCTCTGGTGGGGGAGAAGCTGGGAATTATCTCCATTCCCTCTCCACCCCTTCCCCTGGGGGGGAGAGTCGGGAAGGGGGTCCCACTCTGGAGGGGGTGAAGCGGAAAATTTACGAGATTTTTGGGACGGGGATTGAGTTAAAAATTATTACCCCTAAAAAGGAGGAGTGATGGATGGAAAAGGAGCTGGAGGAAAAGAGTTGAGCCGGGAGGAGTTGAAGAAATTGAAAGAGATTGTGAAAGAGCACCCTGAGATTGGGGAAGAGGAGAGGTCCAATACCCTGAAACATCTGGAGGAGTGGTATATAGAGGACCAAGCGGAGGGGATTTTACTGGAAGAATTGCTGGAGAGATTCCCTTTTCTAGAAGGGCTTTTAATGGAGTTGGGCTTAGTTTAAGCAGATTTCTTAGAGAAATTGGAAAAAGGTAGATTCCCGTTAAACTACAGAAGAGGAAATTTAATCCCCCCTATTGGAATAAGCTAAATACCGATGGAATCCCTCCATAAGGGCCATTGCAGTAAACTCCGTTGGCTTAAAAAGGAGAGTTTCCAGTTCCAGAGTGGGATATCTGTATTACAGAGAGAATGATTGATAGAGAAAGGGTTATCTCATTTCACTGCCCTTATTTCAACGGTGGGAATTTCAGTGGACCTTACCTAAAAATGGGTGGTTAAAATTGAGATATTCCCCCCTAACCTACGGTCATCCTAACTGCTAACTCAGTTGCCAACGGATTCTGGCTTTGAAACGTTTGTTGCTGACAAATAGCCACTCTTACAGAATCCATCCAAATGGTTGACGCTCCAATCTTTTATTAATATATGGAAAAACTTATCCGGCAAATGGAGACAAACTCCCTTCCCTTATCCCATTATATTCCTACCGATAAATCCGAGAACTTTACGCGGTTTTTGATAAACCGGAACAATAAAAAGGATTTCCAATAAAGAGCCCTTGTCGAGTTTTTCAATTTTAATAAATTGAGCTCTACTAACTTCAACTACTATCGGAATCTGTAAGGGCCTTTCTATTTTTTGGAAAAGTTTATCCGAAAGGCATTTCTACTCCTCAAACTACCCCAAACTATTTTCTCCCAATAGTGAAGAAAGATTGGAGGGGTCTCCTTCCCCTTTTTCCCCTCAACCCCTCTTTAAGGATTAGATATGAAAGAGCTCCCGGCCGATATACTCCCCTCCTACCAACTCCCGCTCAATTTCCAACA
>JBDONQ010000076.1:0-2156 GCA_039831255.1 Campylobacterales bacterium | reverse complement strand
GGCGGTGCCGGGCTGGATTGTATGGGAAAAAATTTTCATTTACATTGCAGAAGTGGGTCACCTCCGACACCTTTTTCCCAGCCCCACTTACCCCACTCTTTGCATCGATAAAGACCTCATCCAAATACTCCAAAAAGGGGGCCAACCCCAGTAGAGCCGCGGTTGGATAACAGCCGGGGTTTGCGACCAGTTCCGCCCCTTTAATCTCCTCTCGGAACAGCTCTGGTAACCCGTAAACGGCCCACTCCAAATTGACCGGGTCGGTATGGGCACAGTAAAATTTTTCATAATTCCCCCGCTGGAGTCGGTAGTCGGCACTAAAATCCACCACTTTTACCCCTCTCCGTCGGAGGGGGGCCACATATCCCATTGCAGTTTTATGGGGAACTGCTAAAAAGACCAGTGGGAATTTGGCAATTTCGTCAATATCGGCCGGTTCAATTGGGAAATTGAGAACCCCTTCCAAACCGGGGTAAATCTCTTCTATTCGCCCTTCGGAAGTCCCAAATAGTTTCCCAATTTGAAATTTGGGATGATTTAAAAGGAGTTTAATCAACTCCACCCCGGTGTAGCCGGTGGCCCCAACAATTGCAACTGGCACTTTTTCCATCTTTACCTCCTCTCAAAAATGGGTTTCAGATTTTAACATCCACCCCCAACCTCTATTCTGGAGCGGAGGAGGAAATCCAACTCTTTTAAAAATTTCTTCCCCTCCTGTTTGGAGAGGGGGGTTTCCGGGGGGGGAGGGGGGGGTACCCCCCAGAGGAGGAGCCCCCGGAGGAGATCCCGGAGTTGGTGAAGTTGGGTAAAAGTTAAATGGACTTTTTCCCGGTAGAGGGTTATCCACCTCTCCACCTCCTTTTCAACCCCCTCCCACCGCTGGAGCTCCTCCCAATCCCCCTTCCACATCTCCCAACACCACTCCACTACCCAGAGATGGGGGGCCAAAAGGGAGGGGAGCTGGGCCGGTTGGAACGGGTAGGCGGGGGTATCGCTAACTACTTTATAAAAAGAGAGCCAGTGGGAGGAGAGGTGGCGAATTCCCCCTTCAAAGACCCCAGCCCCCTCCAAATCCACCAGTCGAAAATACTCCGTTGGGGTTAAAAGGGTTCGCAACACCTCCCCTTTTGGTCCCACCAACCCGGGGTAAAAGCTCCTTCCCCCGACCCCTTCCTCTATTTTTGTAACCCAGAACCCCTCCCCTAGATTGTGGGTATCACTGCCGGCAACCCCAAAATTTAGCAGTGGGGCCCGGTGCTGGGAGAGGAGTTGGAAAGTTCCAATCGTAGCTGAAGGGACCCCTACCCCGGTAATTGCCAGCCAAAGCCCCCCCTTCCGCCAAAACTTCCCATCCCGCTTTAATTGGAACTTTTTAATAATCTCTCTTCCCTCCCCCCAGTGGGCTACTACCAAGTTCAACTCCATTTCTCCTCCATTTACAAAAGTGGGGTAGGAATTTTCTAATAATCTCCCCTAAAAAAGGTCTCCAATGGGGAGATGGGTCGATTTATTTCTATTTTACTCAATTGATTTAATGATTATTAGCGGAATTGTCCTTATATTGCCCCACAGCTAGGTTGTCTAATTTAGCAAATCCCGCCGAAACCATCCCCTTTTAAGGCGGTGATGGTCTATAGACCCCGCAACGAAGTGAGGAGAAAGGCGGTATTAAGCGGGAGCTTTTTGATTTTCAATGTATTCTTTTAAAATTTCAAGTGGAGCACCACCAACACTTGCAACAAAATAACTCCTGCTCCATAATGATACATTATCTCATGAGTATTTTTTGAATACAGGATATTTTTTTTTAAAATTCTGCTTGAAACTCCTTTTAAAGAATTAACGATTTTCGATAGAGCAACTCTTCGGGGGTATTCAATAAGCAGATGGAAATGGTCTACTTCTCGATTAAACTCAACTAACTCAGAATCCATTTTCTTACACTATTTTTTTACAAACATTTTCAATTTTCTAAAGATTTTTTTACGATGTTTTGGAGTGAAAACTAAATGAGCGTGTAAAAGATATTTTACGTGTCTTCTGGATTTAAGTCTCTATTTCGTTATAAAAGTAGAAATGAATTATGTCTATCGTTTCAGATTTTACCCTACAAAAGAGTAAAAGAAATTTTTAACACAAGAAGCGGGGAACATATA
>JBDONQ010000129.1:0-7731 GCA_039831255.1 Campylobacterales bacterium | reverse complement strand
AACTCCATCTCAGCAGGCCTTTTTGAAATTTCTAAGCTTCTCGACTCCACTTATTTTTAAGGTTATCAAAATCGCTCTAAAAAAGTCCAATCAAAAGGTGGAGAGGGAAAAGAAGGCTGAAAAGTGTGCAAATAGGGTAAAACCCTCCTCTTTAGGGGAGTTTGTCCCACTGGAATTATAGATAGACTATCAGTTGGAGAAATAGATGGTAAGATACTTTTAAAAAGGAGAAACAGATGGACTTTCGGAAGGAATTTAAAAGGTGGGTTAAACAAGAGGAGGAGCTGGCAAAACGGATTTTTACTGGGTTGGGAATAGGGGCTGGACTGGTTGCAGTGGGGGTTTTAAATAACCCCTATCTAATAAAACTGCTTTTTGGAGTTTTAGCGTTAATAGGGGGGTGGGAGGTGAGCCGTTTTTTCACCCACCAACTGGTGGGAGTATGGTTGGCAGGGGTAGCTGGGGCATTACTGGTCTTTCTCCCCCCTCTTCCAACAGTTTTGGGGATTTTAATAATAGGGGTTGGAATAGTGGCCTACTCTAACTTCCACTGGGGGAATTTAATTCCCCTTATATACCCGTTGCTTCCACTGGGGATTGGGGTAGACCTCTACCAACAGAGTGGAATTGGGGTTTTAGTTTGGTTAATTCTAGTAATTGCCCTAACTGATATTGGGGCGTTTATAATCGGGAGAAATCTAGGCCGGGAGTTTTTTCAACAAGGTTTCTCCCCAACCTCTCCAAAAAAGAGTTGGGAAGGGGTAATAGGGGGGATTTTGGCCGCTTCAATTGGAGGGGGGTTACTGGGGCTTCTCTTTTTACCCGCATGGGAAGGGGCATTGGTGGCTGGAATTGTAGGGGTAGGGGGGGTTTTGGGGGATCTATTTGAGAGTTATCTCAAAAGATTGGCCGGGGTAAAAGATAGCGGCTCTTTTCTCCCCGGCCATGGGGGAGTTTTGGATCGGATTGATAGCCACCTCTTTGGATTTGTGGTAGGGTGGATTTTTACCCAAATTGGCCTCTTTTAACTCAAAAGGGAGGGGGGTAAGCCCTTTAGAAAAATTACAGGGACTGAGGGTATATATCACAAAACAGAGAATATTCGCGTATAGATTACAAAAGAGATATTACCAGCTCAAAGGCATATTGCCCCTGCAAATATATTGGCTCTATTATCAAAAGAGTTTGAGAAATCGATAAAGTAATAAATTTAAAAAACTAAACAATGAACATTTTTGTGGGTAATAGTGGGGGTATGATTTTTTTCAATATTAGCAAATTACCGAAACTTAGGGATTTTTAAGATATTGAGTGGCGGAGAGGGTGGGATTCGAACCCACGGTGGGCGGTTAGCCCACACACGCGTTCCAGGCGTGCGCCTTAAGCCACTCGGCCACCTCTCCAAACTTTCGGCGGGAATTATAGCAGAAAAGGTTCCAAAAAGCAACCTTTTCCCCTCCCTCCCTGCTCCGGGTCCCACCCCCCAATTTAAGAAACTCTTTCCCCTCCCTCTGGTAAAATATAAAATTTCTATTTCCCTTCCAAAAGGAGAGCGATGAAAATAGTGGTACTGGACTTGGAGACATTGGGAAATCTGGATACTACCCAACTAGAGCAGTTTGGAGAGGTTACCCTCTACCCGTTAACCCCCCTGGAGAAGCGGATTGAGCGGGTCCGGGATGCCGATATTATCGTTACAAATAAAGTGGTAATCGACCGGGAGGTTTTTAAAAATGCCCCCAAATTGAAGTTAATTCAGGTGACTGCCACTGGGATGAACAATGTGGATTTGGAAGAGGCGAAGAGGAGGGGGGTGGTGGTTCAAAATGTGGCCGGTTATTCCACCGAATCGGTAGCCCAGCAGACAATTGGAATGGCGTTAAATTTAATCCAAGACCTTTGCTGGCTGGACCGGTATAGCCGGAAGAGTTACCCCCACTCCCCCCTCTTTACAAAAGTGCTGGATTGGTGGGAGTTAAATCGGAAGAGGTGGGGAATTATCGGATTAGGGACGATTGGCCGGCGGGTGGCCCAGTTGGCAGAGGCCTTTGGGGCTGAGGTGGTCTACTACTCCACCACCGGGAAAAATTACAACCCCCGCTACCGGCGGGTTGGGTTGGAAGAGCTCCTCACCACTTCCCAAATTGTCTCAATCCACGCCCCATTGACCCCGGAAACGGAAGGGTTAATTGGGGTCCGGGAGCTGGAGTTGATGCCGGAGGGGACAGTTCTCCTCAATTTGGGAAGGGGGGGAATTGTGGATGAGGAGGGGTTGGCGGAGGTGTTGAAGAGAAAAAAATTATTGGTCGGGTTGGATGTATTCCAACAGGAACCCCTCCCCCCAAACCATCCCCTTCTCCAACTTCCGGCCCAAATTCCGGGGCGATTACTGTTGACCCCCCACACCGCTTGGACCAGCCGGGAGGCCCGGGCTCGGCTCTGGAGAGGGGTTGTGGAGGGGATTAGAAAATTTTTGGAAGGGGTGGAAAAAGGGGTTAGAGATGGGTAATCCCACCCCGGTAAACGGAAGAGAAGGGGGGATTGCTCCGGGAGAAAGGGAAGGGGGCTCCCCAGAAAAAAGGGGAAAAGGGGCACCCCAAAAGGGACCTCTCTTGTTAAAAGAGGGGATAAGAATCCCTGGGAAAGCCCCCCTCTCTATCGTAATTTTAACTTTCAATAGTGCAGAGTACCTTCCACTGGTGCTGGAGTCCGCCTCCTTTGCCGATGAAATTTTAATTTACGATCAGGGGAGCCGGGACCGGACCTTGGAGATTGCCAGCCAATTTCCAAATGTGACAATTTATCAAGATTCCGATTGGGAGGGGTTTGGAAAACAGAAACAGAAGGGGGTGGACCGGGCCCGGAACCGGTGGGTCTTTGTACTAGACAGCGATGAGGTAATTACCCCTCAACTGGCTGAAGAGCTCCAATCCTTCCTACCAACCCCCCCAAAAAAGGGGTATTATGTCCCCCGATTAAACTACTTTTTTGGAAAATGGGTCCGGTATGGGGGATTCTACCCAGACTTTACCCTCCGCTTTTTCGATAAAACCGCTTGCCGGTTTGACCAGAGGGTTGTCCATGAGAAGGTAGTTTGCCCAAAAAGGGAGATAGGATACCTCTCCGGAGATATCTGCCATTTTGCCTATCGGAATATCACCCAATTTATCGAAAAACAGAACCGCTACTCAGAGGAGGGCTCCAAATTTGACCGGTTAAAAGCAGTTTTTGCTCCCCTTTGGACTTTTATAAAGATTTACTTCCTCCGGTTGGGTTTTTTGGAGGGGTGGACCGGTTTTCTATTGGCAAAACTCTACTCCCAATACACTTTTTGGAAATATGCGAAAGGGGCCTGTCCTGAGGAGCATCCCCCCCTCCCCTCCAATTTCCACCGGAAAAGTGGGGAAGAAAGAGACTCCTCCAATTAACCGGGATTCCACCGGAAGGGGGGTTGGGCTATTTTTGGTGGGAGATTAAATCCCGAAGCTCTTTTACCCACCCCTCCATCACTTCATTTGCAATTAAAGCAGGGGCCTCCAAAAAGGAGATTTCAAATTTATCTCGATACTCAGTTACCCCGATACTCCGGGGCCGGACCGCCGGCAGTTTTCCATCGGGGAGTTTATTCCCAAAACAGAAGATAATCAGTTTACAATCTTTAATTTCCGGATTTATCTCCCCCCCAATTTGGATGGTGTGGGAGTAGTGGTCAAACTCTCCAATATATCGGCAGGTGGGGTGGGCTTCGATTTTTTCCCGGAAAAATTTTAAAATCTCCTCTACACTGGTGTAGGTAGTTTCACTCTTCATCACATCCAATACAAAAATTGGATACTTCTCAGAGAGGAGCATTTGCTTCATCGGTTCCTCCTTTTGTCCCAATCTCTTTTTAGAAATTTTTCAGACGGGAATTATACCGCTACTTTTCCGGGGAAATTTTTTTAAAAAAATCTCCGACGTAATCCAAAAATTTTCCGGCTCTTTTTCCGAAAAATTCGGCTTTTTAGAAATTTTAATTTTACCCTTTATTAACCGGGACCCTGTTTAAACTGCCGGCCAGAAGGGTCTCCTCGGAAATGGAGAGTTGATTTGGCTTATAATAAAAAATTGGAACACCGAATAAGGGGAGTTGATGGTCCAGCTACTGGTGAATGGAGTTACTGGTGGAACTACCGGGTATTTGACCAATGCGGTGGCCCTTAAAATGTTGTTTAAGAGTTATTTTGGGGTGGGGGGGGTAATTCCAAAGGAGTATAAAACCTTCTCTAGCCGACTGGGGGAGTTAATTGAAAACTATTTAATCACTGGGAGAGCGTTAAAACCGGCCCTCCACTCCCTTCAATTTCAGCAAACTGTCCAAGAGTTGGTGGAGAAATGGTTTAGTGAAGTGTTAATAGAGGAGTTGGAAGGGGTAAAAATTGGAGAGATTCCCGGCATCGACCAGCTGTTGGAGGAGACAATTCGGTGGCTTCGGTTTCACCAGGAGGAGCTACTCTTCCCGTTTTTAGATTGGTATTTTAATAAACCGGTCTCCCTCTTCTGCCCTTATGACCACTTCCTCTATTTTAAGGAACGGTGGGAAGGGTTGGTCCGGGAACGGTGGCGGGAGATTTTAATCCGGACCGGAGTAGAGAAGTGGGAGTTGGGGGAGTTGTTGGGGGAACAGTTTTGGCAGAAAATGGAGGAGGAGTTAAATCGGGCAATTACTTCTAAACCGACCCCTCAGTTACTGGACCAGCTCAGGAACCTTTTTATCCCCCCAATTGAGCGGTTCACAGTGGAGTTGGAACGGGAATTAATGAAAACTCCCCTCTGGAAACTGATTCCAGCCTCCCCCTCTAACCTCTCCCTCTCATTGGCTGAAGAGATAGAGCTATTTCTATTAACTCCAAACGGGGAAGAGTTACTGGAGGAGTTGTGCAGACTTCTCCTCCAAGAGTTGAAAAGGATTGATAAAAGTATTGGGGAGTTGATTGGGGCTGAAAATTTGGAGCGACTCCGCCGGTGGTTGGAGACCAAATTCCCCCTCTTAATCGATGAGATTATTGCTGAGTTGGAGCGGGACCAACCCCAATTGGAGGAGCAGATAGATGAAGATATACAGCGATTTTTAGACAAGAGTGTTTGGGGAAGTCTCCTCCGGCAAGCTTTTATGGAGAATTTGGCAAAGAGATATCAAATTGTTGGAAAAATAATCCAGCGGGTCCGGGAACAGGGGGAACGGGCTCCCCAACTGATTAGCCAAGAGATTGGGAAGTGGCTGGAGCAGAAATCGATAGGGGAGATAATTGGGTATTTGGAGGAGGAGCGGTTGGTAACCCCGGAGGGGTTGCGGAAAATCTTTCTCCAAAATATAATCCTATTCCTCCGCCGGGAGAGGAGGTGGATTGAGGAGGAGTTGGGTCGTCTCCTCCATCGGCAGTTGGGGGATTTGGGGGTTGGGAGTCTCCGGTGGATTCGGGAGCGGTTGGAGGAGCGGTTCCCATTTCTGTTTCTCCACTATCTACAACAGGAGCTTCAACGACGGGAGGGGCGGTTAATGGAGGAGTTGTCGAAAAAGCCGGTTGGGGAGTATTTAAAACTCCTTCCTCCCCGTTCTATCTCTTTAGCTCCGTTGGAGCAAATTTACCGGAGGACTGCTCCTAAGCCGGTGAATCGATACCTTTCCCCCTCCCGGGTGGCGGGGGTTCCCCTCCCTTGGGAGTATCCAATTGGAAAAATTGCCGATGTGAGACTCCTTTCTCTAATAAATCCCCTTCCCGCCCCCTCCCACTACCCCCAAATTACTCAATTTTTAATCGGGCAAGTGGAGGGGCGTTTGGAAGAGCTGTTAAAGGGACGGGTCTCCCAAATAGTGCAACTAGAGTTAGAGCAGTTTTCCCCGGAGCAAATTGGGGAGTTGGCCTACGATTTCTTTGGCCGGGAGATGATCAGAATCAACCTGGCAGGGGGGGTGATTGGAGCGGGGGTTGGAGCCCTTTTTGGAACTCTCCTCCCGACAATCCCCCCCAACCTTGCCGGGATTTTAACCCCGATAGTTTATGGGCTAACCGGGATAGGGACCAATTATTTGGCGATACAGCTCCTGTTCCGCCCTTATCAGGAGAAGTGGTATCTCCTGGGACTCTCCCCGGGGGCAATAATCCGAAACCGGGAGCGGTTGGCCCGCCATATTGGGAAATTTGTCAGCGAACGGCTTTTAACCGATGGGGCGATTACCCGGCAGTTTCATCAAATGGAGAAACAGTTGGCAGTGGGAATTATAAAGCAGATTGAAGGGGAGGGGTTTGAAACGTTACGGGTCCGGCTGGCCCGGGAGGGGATTAATCGGGTTCCAGAGTTGCAGAAACGGATTGTCCAGCTGGTTACAAAAGGGAGCCGGGAGTTAGGGGAGGAGATTGCCCTCCGGGTGGAGAGGAGATGGCCTGAGCTGGTCCCAAAACTCCTTCCCTTTTTGGAGTTAAAATTAACAGAGCTTTTAAATGAACCCACAATTGGAAGTGGAATTGGGAGTCGCATCCGGGAGATTTTTGAAGAGGTTTCGGTGGACGGAATTTTGGAAGGGGTAAAAGGGGAGTTAATAAAAGGGGTCGAGGAGTTTATCGCCCAGTTGCGGGGGGAGTTAGTGGAGACATTGGAAAAGCAGTTGGAGTTGTGGGGATGGGAGTTGGAGTTAGTGGAACGGAGGTCGTTAATGGAGCTGGGGCTAATCTCCCCAGCCCAATTGGAGGAGTGGAGTCGGGATTTGGGGACGCGGTTGGTGGAGAAGTTGAAAAAAAATCGGGAGTTGTCCCGGGCAATTTATCAAAAAATTGTGGAGGAGTTAAAAGGGGGGAAAGGAGGGTCTCAATTGGGGGAGCTCTTTAACGGAGCCCTCTCCCGGGGGATGTCATTGGAGTTGGATTTGGTATTGGAAGAGGTAATCCGGGTAATCCGGGAGATGGAGGAACAAATTGTAGAGGATACATTGGAAAATTTGAACTGGACAATCCGAACTTTGGCAAAAGGGGAGGTGGAGGGGGCAATCCGGGTTGTTCTCCGGCGAACCCTTCCAAAATATATCCGGGAGAAGAAAGAGTTCCTCTTCTCAGTTATTGAACGGCACCTCCTCTCCCAACCAGCTTCCGATTTAAATTTAAAACTGGAGTGGGAGCGGTTTAACCAAATTTGGGAGGAGTTTTGGGATAGGGAAGTGGTCCGAGAGGGGATTTTTCTGGGGATAAAAAGAATCTTGGTCTACTTTGCAAACCTTCCACTGAAACGGTTATTGGAGATTGGGGGGTACTCTTCTCTGGAAGAGGGGGCCCGGGAGTTGTTAAAGGAGTGGAAACCTTTACTGGAAAAATGGCTCCGGGAGGAGGAAGAGGAGTTACAACGGTTAATTCAGGAGGGGATTTTGGAGGTAATCCGGGAGGAGTTGGAAGGGCGTCAGTTGGGAGAGTTTTTGGAAGGGCTCAACTGGGATAAATTGGGGCGCTCTATTTTAAAAGAAATTCAACTCCAGTGGGACCGGGGACTTCGGAAGGAGGTCCGGGAGATTGTTTGGGAGATTTTGGCTGAGGTACCCCCAAACCGGAAACTCTTTGCAAAGAATCTGCAACAGTTGCTGGAACGGATAGAAGAAGCCAATCGGGAGGTGGGGAACCAAGTGGCCCCAATTTTGAGTCGGGGGGTCCACGAGTTGGCCCACCGAATCCCCAACGAGACCCTCCGGTGGGGGATAGAGTTGGG
>JBDONQ010000109.1:0-7734 GCA_039831255.1 Campylobacterales bacterium | reverse complement strand
CCAATACAAAGCTACCGATACTGAGAAGAATAAAATGCGGACCGATATGGGGCTCCCAGCCGATGCAGAGGTGGACTACTGCCCAGATGCTGGCACTTTCTCCCTCTCCAACACTGGGGACACTTTCTTAGATGGAACCTCAACTGTAACATTGAACTACAGTGAAGTGGGGATTCTGGATTTGAATGTCTCCGAAGGGGCTGGAAAAGAGTTTGCGATTGTGGATGAAGATGATACAATCGATAGTCGCCGGTATATTGCCCCTGCAGTTGGAATTAGCGATAATGATAATATTGGGGAGAAGGATCTTCTCCTCTTTATCCCCTACCAATTCACAACTACCGGAAACCTCTCCTCTACCACTGGAGTGGACTGGATTTACATCTCCCGGGACGTCAACCGGTCCAATGAGGCGATTTTGAGTGGGCGAGTTTACACCCCCCGGATGGCTGGGATTATTGAATACAATATTACAGCGTTGAATAAGCAAGGGGAGGTATTAAAAAACTACACCAAAACCTGTTTCCCAGACTTTACCACTTCAGCTCCAACCCGGAATGGGTTAAAAATGAATGTAACTTTCGACCTCTTTATGGATACCGATTTGAACCTCTCCGCTCCAGTTAAAGGGGCCAACTTATATGTAACCGATTTGAATAATCACCCAATCTGGACTTTGACCAAAAACCAAGATTTGACCGCTGGAAAGAATCAAGTGCGGGAGTGGATTAGCTCTCTAAACTTTGAAAATGGGGTTGGAGGGGCTAAAATTTACTTCAATCAATACAAAATTTACAATCAACCGGTGACCCCAATTGATGTAACTATAACCGATATTAATACCTCCACCAGCTGGATGAATCAACCGGGGGCGACCCAAGTTTTCAACCCTGCCCAATTGAATCAGAAACTTCAACTTCGATACGGCCGAATTGAAATGAAAAATATCTCCACTTACGGGGGAGAGATAAATACCAGTTGGAGTTACCAATACTACAATAGCAGTAAAGAGTGGGTTATCAGTAGTGATCACAACTCCAGCAATTTTGGCCAATACTACTGGGACCAATCTATTCATACTGGGATAGATTTAACTGAAAATGGGCTAAAAGAGGGAGTGGTATCTGTAACCCTTAAAACTTCAAATAAACTCCCCTACAGCTTTAAAGTACATTTGGCAATTGATCGATGGCTCTGGTACAACCAAAAAGCGAAAGATTACCAACCCCCAATCGATACCAATGGAAATCAAAATTTGGATTGCTTGACCCATCCATGCTTTATTATTGAATTTCTCTCCAATACCTCCGGTTGGGGTGGGGTCTCCAATCAATACTTAAACCAAAAAGGGTTCGGGGAAGCTAACAATACAGTTCAAGTTCCAGTCCGGGAGCAAAACGGAACCCAACAACAGTTCCAACGGGTCAACTGGTAATCCCCTTCCAAAAGGGGTTTCCCTCTTTTCCCCAACTCTGGAGATAGAGCTGGAGAGCAATAGAATCTTCTCCCCAATTTTAAATCTCCCCCGGGATGAAGTGAAAATAGCTATAATTTCCAGAGTCCCTCTTCCATTAATTGCCATACCGTTAAATGGATTTTATAGAAAGGAGGAGATGTGTTAAAAGATAGATGGAGTGCCGGGGAGTTGTTGGCGGAGCAGATTGAGAAATTGGGGCTTCAAAACCCTATTGTGGAGGCGATTCCCCGGGGAGGGGTAGCGGTGGGGGTTCCAATTGCAAAACGGCTAAAAGCCCCATTGGATTTACTCTTTGTGAAAAAAATCTCGGCCCCCCAAAACCCAGAGCTAGGGATAGGGGCAGTTGCAGAGAGTGGGCTAATCTATCTAAATCAGCAGTTGACAGCCCGGTTGGGGGTTACTCCAGAGTATATCCAACAAGGAGGCCGGGAGAAAATAGCGGAAATTGCCCGGGCTCGACAGAAGTTTAAACTGGAACCTCAGCCGGTGGAGGGACGGGATGTAATTATTGTGGATGATGGAATTGCCACTGGGGCTTCAATCTATTTGGCAGCCCAAAGTTTAGTGCGGGAGTATCCGAACCGGATTGTAATCGCAGTTCCAGTGGCCCCGGCAGACCCAGAAGTATTGGGAATGTTAGAGAAAATTTCCCACGATTTGATAATTTTGGAGACCCATTCCCCCTTTTGGGCGGTGGGTCATTGGTACGAAGATTTTCATCAATTAGAGGATTGGGAGGTGGAAGCCCTTTTAAAAGAGGTAAAAAGATAGAGGGGCCCTTAAAATTTTCCCATTAAAAAGGGGGAGTCCTCTGGCAGAGGGGAGAGGGGGATAGTTTATTTTAACGGGGTGGGTCCCTGACTTGTAATTTTTCAAATAATAAAATTGGAGAAAGGGGGAGGAGTTATTTTTTAAGGGTTTCTATCTCAGGGTTATTGATATACTCCCCACCCCTAAGCCACGCAACCCTAACTGCTACCGTAGTCGCCAACCTATTCTGCCTTTAAAACGATTATTGCCACCAAATAGCCACCTTTACACCATCTATCCGAAAGGTTGATAATCCCACCTTTAATAATTAATAAAACGGGGATAAACTCCCTCTCAAATCCGTTATCGCTTTGTACTCCTACCAATAAATCCGAGGGTTTTACGGCGGTTTTTTGTATTTAGAGGTGGTAGGGCTAAAAAAGGCCTTCAAGAGGGCTTAATTTAGGGGATAACTCTCCAGTTAAAAGGAAAAGAGGAAAGGTTTTTTAAAGGTTCCAGCTCTAAAAAGTTGTAATTCTGAACCCTCTTTCCCAGGACAGAGCTACAACTCCTCCAATTTTTCCCCCTTTTTTTCTATCCCTTTTCCTTTTTTCTTCTCCCCCTGTTGCCTTCTGCCCCCTTCTTTCCCTATTCAAACTCTATTTTTAACCGTTTCCCTATCGCCTCCCCATACCGGATTAGACTTTTCATGGTAGGGAGATAATCGTTGGAGAAACTCTCGGGAAATTACAGATTTGGTGGTTCCCATCCGCTTCGCCACCTTTTCTTGGATTAAATTCTCCCGTTTCCGGGCCTGAATCAATGCTTTTTTAATCTCTCCAATTACAACTATCCGGTTGAACTCTCGCTGAAATTCCGGATCTTTTAATTTCTCCTCCAGCAGTTGCCGACTGGGAATTAACCCCATCTCTTCCCGCCTTTTGGAATTCTCCCCTTTTTCAATTGAACGGGAGGATTCTAATCCTATTTCCATTGGTCTCACTCCTCTATTTATAATTTATAATATAAAATTCGGGGGGTTAACCCCCAACCGACTACTTCCTACTAATTGCCCTTTTCACTGTCCAGGGGTAATCCTTTTCCCTCTTAGAAATTGTTAAAATTACCAGATTTCCATTCTGATATTTAAAAATAGCCTTCAATTTATGGGAATATTTTAATTTTATCCTGCCGAATTTTCTCAGTTTCAATCCCTTTAAATCCATTTTTCTCAATTTGATTGTGGATGTAAAGGATTCTGGAAATTTCCTGTTTCGAAAGGGATTGGATTTCATTATGAATAGAAGGGTGGAGGTAGATAATCACTCTCACCGTTCCTTTTCTAGTTTTGTTACATTGAGATGTTAGCAGAAATGATAACTCATGTTAACCCCTCCCCCAATTACCTCAACTACCCTTCAACCAATTTACAATTGGAGAATATTTGAAAAGGGACAAAGAATGACTAGAACTTCCCAACAACTGGGAATACAATTAAAAAATTTTAGAAAAGGGGAATTACTCTAGGAGAGAGAGGTATTTTAAATTGGCTATTTTTAAATCTGGAAAAAAGACCCCGGGGGAATAGGAAAACCCCTCGGAAAGAAGGATCTTTATAAATAGGTAGATATCCAAAAAGGGAGAAAGAATAAAACTCTCCCCTTTTTACCTCTATTGCAACTGCTCTCTCCAGAGCTATTTCTCGGAAAAATAAGAATTGAACCTTTTAAAAGTTGGGGTCTCTGTTAGAGAGGAGATGGGGTAAAGGGTGAATTTTGGAAGGGCCCTTTAAAAAAGGGAAGGTAGGAATTGGGAGGGGGTCCTCAAAAAGGGGAAAGATATTCCCAATAACTTTTCAAAGGAGAAGGGGCCAATAAAAAGAGGAGAAGGGACCAGCAAAGAAGGGAAATACCCAAAAAAGGAGGAGAATGAGAGTTGTAGATAAAATAGGAGTGGCCGGGTTCCTCCACGACTTGGGGAAGTTCCGGCAACGGGCAGGGTTGAAAATTACAGATGGGGACCTCCACCTTTACGCCCCCTCCCACCGCTCCCACTTCTCCCACATCCACGCCGCCCACACCGGCCGGGGGTTGGAGGAGTTGGGGCTCTTTGACCAAGAATTAATCAACTGGGCCGCAAAACACCACCTTTCCACCGAGGAGTTGGGGGCAGAAGAGCAGATAATCCAGTTGGCAGACCGGTTCGCCAGTCGGCTGGACCGACGGGAGAGTGATGAGCCGGTAGGACCAAAGGAGTTTTTAAAAGTGGGGATTGAGACCCCATTCTCTTATACCTATTTAAAAGACCCCCCTAAAACCCACTACTATCCGGTTCAAAAATTGAAAGGGATACCGGAAATTTCCCCAGAGAAGTTGGTCAATTCGGAGGAGAGGTATCGGGAGCTATACCTCCAGTTCCGGGAAGAAATTCGCCGGGAAAAGCCGAATTTGAAAACCCCAGTGGGGCTATTGAAACTGAAATCCATTTTTGAGAAATATACCACATTTATCCCCTCTTCCACCTACCGGACCTACCCAGATGTCTCCCTTTTCGACCACTCATTGGCGACTGGGGCGATAGCGGTTGCAATTTACAATGGGGATTGGGAGAATTTTTCGCTAATTCAGGGGGACTTTACCTCTATTCAAACCTTTATTTTCACCCAATTTGGAGAGAGTCGGCGGAAATTGGGGAAAATTTTTCGGGCTAAATCCCTCTTTGTCTCAATTGCGACGGAGATAATCGCCCTCAAAATTGTAGAGTCGTTAAACCTTTCAATTTTTAATATTGTAATGAATGCTGGGGGGAAATTTACAATCCTCTCCCATCGACTGAAAAAGGAGGATCGGGAGAAACTGGTCTCAATCCGGGATTGGGTAAACCGGGAATTTCAAGAGTTGAATTATTTGGAGACCAAATTTGCAATTGGAAGTATCGATTTTACCAGTGAAAGCTTTAAACTGGGGAGATTTTCGGAAATTTACAAACAGATGGCGACGAAGTTGGAGCGGGAAAAACTTCGGTTTATCCCCCCTTTCAATCAGTTTAAAGGGTATTTGGAGGAGGCGAAAGGGGGGGTCTGCTCCCTCTGCGGAATGGTTCCAACTTACGGAAAAGGGGATCGGTGCCGATTTTGTGAAAAGTTTGAGGAGATTGGCCGGCAGTTGGTAAACCCCCAATACCGGTACCTCAATTTTAAACTGGATGCCCTTACTTCTATCCACCTCTCTAAAAAAGGAGAGGGTCTTTACTACTTCGATTTAAGAGGGGGCCACCCAGCAAAACGGATTGCCAATTATGTGGCCACTTTTTCCAAAGAAGAGATAAAAGATTCGAGATATCGACTGGTGGATGAAGAGAGTTGGAGACCGGAGGCAGGGGGGATTAAAAGTTTCTACCACTTGGCAGTGGATGGATTGGAGAGGAGAGCAGATGGGTTTTACGGCCGGAAATATTTGGCAGTTTTAAAGGCAGATATCGATAATTTAGGGAAAATTTTTATTTGTGGCTTCCACAGCCAAGAGACCTTCTCCCGACTTCTCTACCTCTCCCGAATGATAGACTACTTCTTTACAGAAGTTTTAATGGAGTTTGTAAAAGGGAAAAGTATCTACACCCTCTTTGCCGGGGGGGACGACCTCTTTTTAATTGGTCACTACCGGGACATTTTGGAGAGTTATCAATTTATATTAACCCAATTCCCCAACTACACCCGGAACCCCAATTTCCATTTGAGTAGCTCAATTTACCTTTTTAAACCGGCCGCCCCAGTTCATTTAATCGCTCAATTTGCAGAAGAGGAGTTGGAACGGGCAAAAGGGGCTGGAAAGAATCGGGTTGCAATTTTTGGACAAATCTACACAAACCGGGAGTTCCTAGAGTTGATAAAGTATCAAAACTGGCTCCATCAACTCTACACCCTCCTCCGGGGGATTGGGTCTGGGAGTCGGTTTTTCTACAGACTCTACGCCTTTCTCGAGATGGCGGCCAAAATGAAACGGGGAGAGGAGTTGCTGGAGAGTAGCCGGTGGCTTTACCTCTATCACTATTCTGTTGAAAAGTTGTTCCAAGAGTTCCGGGAGGGTACTCCCCAGCTCCGGCAAAAGTTGAGGGAAGAGTTGAAAAAGTTGAAGCACCTAATTGAAGAGTGGGATTTAAAATTTCTGCTCCCTTTGAACCTATTCCTCTACTCAATTCGGAAGTATCAAATTTGAAAAAAAGGAGGTATCAAGTGGAGATTAACTATTTTGACCGGGATGGAGAGATAAAAGTGACCCTGTTCAGCGAAGAGGCAGAGCGGATTGTAGATCAGATTTTAGCAGATGGAAAACCTCCAAAGGAGAATCAGATTCGAAAATTTTACGACGATGTTCTAAATTTTAAGAGCAGAATAGAGGGAGGGGAAAGTTTCCGGGAGATTCTTCCCTATTTACGGATGTTAAAAGCAAAAACCCATATAGCAAAAGAGCGGAAAGTAATTAACTCCACTTTTAAAAATTTTATCGACAGCAATATTGAATATGTTACCGACCTTTCTCTCCCAATTGAGGAGATGGAAAAGCGGTTTAAAATCTTTTGCACCTTTTTTGAAGCGGTGGTGGCCTTTTATAAAGGGCGGGAAAATAAGGGAAATACCCCTTCCCACCATTCTCGTCCCCGGCCTTCCCATTCCCAAAATTACCGGTCCAGACAATACCAACACCGGTATCGATAAAGTTTTAAAGGAGAAGAGATGAAATTAACAGAGATTCGGGAGATTTCAGGGGTAATTGAGTTGAAGAGTGGGCTCCGGATTGGAGGGGGTGGAACTGAAATTAAAATTGGAGGGGTCGATAATCCGGTGATTAAAAATCCGTTGACCAATGAACCCTACATCCCCGGAAGCAGTTTAAAAGGGAAAATCCGAACCCTCTTGGAGTGGCAGTTGGGGTTAATTGGGGATGGGGGAAGGCCCTACTCAATTATAGGCTCCAGTGGGAGAATCCGAGATGAGAAGTGGGGAGAGGAGTTGGTGAAACTGTTCGGCAATGGTTCAACGATTAAAGATCGAGAGATTGCCCAAAAGATTGGCCCAACCCGGGTGAGTTTTGTAGACTCTTTTCTAATCAACCGGCAAGAACTCCTCCACCGGAGCGGGTTAACAGAGGAGAAGACAGAGGTTACAATTGATAGGCTCAGTGGAACCGTGGGGGGAGGAGGACCCCGGGTAATGGAGCGAGTTCCAGCGGGGGCCAAATTCCAATTCTCAATTACCCTTCTCCAATTTGAAGAGGACCCGGCCGATAGGTTGGAAGGGTTGCTGGCGTTGGGGTTAAAATTGTTGGAGATGACCCATTTGGGGGGGTCTGGAAGCCGGGGTTATGGAAAAATTGAATTTCAACAGATAAAGGGTCTCAATTCCCGCTATTTGACAGAAGGAGGGCGGTTGCTAGGGTATTCGGAGTTGAAATCGATAGTGGGGCTTTAAAATGGAGTATTGCCGGGTTACCCTCCAATTTACAACTCCA
>JBDONQ010000035.1:0-2176 GCA_039831255.1 Campylobacterales bacterium | reverse complement strand
GGAGTTTACTCTCCCACACCTTTAGGAGGGGGGAAGGGAAATTACTCCCAAATTTTTAACTCCCGGTAGAGGGAGTCCCGTTCCACCGGGATGTATCCACTATCTTTAATTGCCGTCACCAGTTGGGAGACTGGTAACCCATTCCGGGAATCGGCCCCGGCGGCTGAATTAATCGACTCCCGTTGGATTGTTCCATCCAAATCGTCGGCCCCGTAACTTTGGGCCACCAGTGCCAACGGGAGGGTGGTGGTAACCCAATAGGCTTTAATATGGGGGATTGAATTTAGTAAAATCCGGGCGATTGCAAAGGTTTTTAAAATCTCCACCCCAGTTAAAAACCGCTCCACTTTTAAAAAGTTATTCCTCCGTTGGTAGACCAGCGGAATAAAAGCATTGAATCCCCCGGTCTCCTCTTGGAGAGCTTTTAGTCTGAGCATATGGTCAATTCGGTCTTCCCTACTCTCAATATGGCCAAAGAGCATTGTAGCGTTGGATTTTCGGCCCCGGAGATGCCAGAGCCGATGGATTTGGAGCCAATTCTCCGATGAGACCTTCCCTTTGCAGATTTTTGCCCGAACTTTTTCGCCGAAAATTTCCGCCCCACCCCCCGGGAGGGAGTCAACCCCCACCTCAATTAAATCGTCCAAGATTTCCTGGTAACTCTTTCCGGTCAACTGGTGGAAGAAATGGATTTCAGCTGCGGTAAAAGCTTTAATATGGAGAGATGGAAACTCCCGGCGAATTTGTCGGACAATCTCCAAATAGTAGTTGTATCCGACAGCGGGGTTATGGGCTGAGACGATATGAATCTCCTTTGCCCCCCGTTGAACCGCCTCCCGGACAATTTGAACCGCTTCCTCAATTGAGTAGGTGTAGGGGTTTGGGTTTTTCCGGTGGGCTGAAAAGGCGCAAAATTTGCATACATCTTTGCAAATATTTGTCGGATTTAAATGGCGATTGATATTGAAGTAGGTTTTCCGGCCGTAGAGTCTCTCCCGAATTTGATTAGCCTCAGCCCCCAAGTGATGGAGCTCTTTTTCGTAGAGTTGAACCATCTGGACCCTTTTTTTTAATTTCAGTTTTGAGTTGGAGAGTGATTTCCAGGAATAATAACAGAATTGGAGGGGCTATAATTTTAAAAAGAGCTTAAATTAAGTTGTAGTTAAGCTATAGAAGGTAATATTCGGCTCTAAAAACTGGATAAGGGGTTGTTGATGTATGCAGTGATTAAGCACGGGGGTAAACAATATAAAGTTAAAAAAGGGGATATTTTAGAGCTGGACCGGATTGGGGATGTAGAGCCTAAAAGTGAAGTAGAGATTGGGGAAATTTTAATGGTGGTCGGGGATGAGGGGGTAAAGGTTGGAACCCCGTTTGTAGAGGGGGCAAAAGTAGTATTGGAGGTTATTAACCACGGCCGGGGAAAGAAAATTATTATCTTCAAAAAACGACGGCGGAAGGATAGCAAAAAGAAGAGAGGGTTTAGACGGGATTTTACCCGGGTCCGGGTGAAAGAGATTCAACTGTAGCAATTCTTTTGGAGAAGTTGGAGAAGTAGGGGGGCGGAAGGAGAAGGGAAAAATTTAGCAATTCCCGCCGAGACCATCGCCTTTTAAGAGGGTGATGAAAGGCGGATAAAAAAATTCTCGGAAATTTAATTTCTGTTTGAATTTTTTTATAAATTTTGTTAAAATTATTTCAATAGCGATAACCAAGTTAACCCGATAAAAAGTAGGGCTGGAGTAGCCCGAATTAACGCCTGTGGAGGGTAGCTCTGGCGGCGGAACACTCAATAGAGTGGTATACGAGTCATCTGCCTGGGAAGCAGGAAGTTTCCGCATTTATGCGGGGGTAGTTCACAGTTTAAGGAGTTGGAATGGCTCACAAGAAAGGTCAAGGGTCTACGCAGAATAACCGGGACTCAGCTGGTCGACGGTTGGGAGTTAAAAAGTTTGGTGGCCAATTTGTAAAAGCTGGAAATATTATCATCCGGCAACGGGGAACAAAATACCATCCGGGGGCCAATGTGGGGTTGGGAAAAGACCACACAATTTACGCCTTAATTGATGGGTATGTGAAGTTTGAAATTAAAGACAAAAAGCGGAAAAAGGTCTCCGTCTACCCAACAAAGGGGTAGTTCCCCCTCCCCAATTTTTCCCTTTCAATTTTGAAAAAA
>JBDONQ010000065.1:0-2185 GCA_039831255.1 Campylobacterales bacterium | reverse complement strand
CCCCTTTACCCCTTTGGATGGATTTTTAGAGTTTTCCTTACAAAATTAGAATAGAATTGGGTTAGCAAGTCCTTTGTGATACAAAAACCTAAAAAGTAGCGATAACCAAGCTACAAAACGACAATAATAAAGTCCCAATTAGGGAAGGAACAGGCCGTTGAGCCTGTGGAGACGTTCTAATAAGAAGGTCTGTGAAGCAGGAAACCCCGACTATAATCTACGATTTGGTTAGGGAGGTTCACAACATATTGAGCCATTTTTAAATCTCTCCAATTGGGAGAAAGGGTTCCACTTCCTAATTCAAGTTTACCCCTCTCCAAACCATTCTTTATTTATCGATTAAAACTTTTTAAGCAGAGGAGTCTCCTTTCCCCGTTGAACAATTTCTAAATATAGGCGAGATAAAAAGTGGCGGTGAGGGGGGAGGGTCCAACTTTAGAGTGGAGAGAGGTAAATCGATTAAAGTAATTCAATTGGCAAATCCAAATTAAAAAAAAGGCGACGGAATAACCAAAACCCCCCTTATCCTCCTCTTTTCTGGGGGGAGTTGGCGGAAAGGAATAAAAATAGGAGAATTCAAAAATCAATTTTTATAAGACTCTACACCCCTCTCCTTCTCCCGAAAGTCCTACTCACTATTCTCGGCACTTTTAGGCTCAATCGATTTTACCAGATGGTGGAGCCGAGAAATTCTCCGCCGGGCGGCATTTTTCTTTAAAATTCCTTTATTTACATAACTTTGGAATTTTTTATTGGCCGCTTTCCAGTAGAAAAGGGCCTTTTCGTAATTCCCCTCTGCTACAGCTTCCCGAACCCGTTTGCTAATAGTTTTAATCCGAGTCCGGTAGTATCGATTCCGCTCTGTCCGCTTTTTAATTTGCCGAATCCGCTTTTGGGCTGACTTGGTGTTGGCCATTGAAACCCTTTACTCCAGTTTTTGAACGGAATTGTATTTAAAAATCTCCCTATTTGCAAATATTTCCTCTCTTTTCCTGTAGATTTTGGAAAGAGATTTTTGGGACAAATTAAAAATGGAAAAAAATTATTATTGACAAAAAAAGAGTGATTAATTATAATTTTCCCACAAAAAAAAAGGAGGAAAGAGAATGGAAGAAGTTGTAACTCAAGCTGGGGTATTGGTAATGAAAAAGATGCCTGAATTTAAAGCGGAAGCTTACGATGCTGTGACTGGAAAGTATATTGAGGTTTCCAGTGAAGATTACAGAGGGAAGTGGACAGTTATCTGCTTCTACCCTGCCGACTTCACATTCGTCTGCCCAACTGAAATTGCGGCAATGAATAAAGCGTTACCGCTGTTGAAAGAGTTGGGGGTTGAGGTATTGGCTGTCTCCACTGACACTAAATTCTCCCACAAAAGGTTTGTAGAGACTGAACCTTTACTGGTCGGTCTTCAACTGAAGATTGCTGCAGATCCCAATTTGGATTTGAGTAAAAAGTTTGGAGTGCTGATTGAAGGGGCAGGATTGGCCCTCCGAGGACGGTTTTTAATCAATCCAGATGGGGTAGTGGTAGCCCAAGAGGTGCAAGCACCTCCAGTGGGACGGAATATTAAAGAGTTTATCCGGCAAATTATTGCCCATCAACATGCCTACCAAACTGGAGAAGTTTGTCCAGCGAACTGGGTGCCCGGGAAAAAGACATTGCCGGTTAATAAAGAGGCTGAAGAGATGACCGGGAATGTAGGAAAATATGTAACTGTTGATGAGCTGGTGACTGCTGAAGATTTGAAAGAGATGGAGGAGTTGGTAAAATCTGCAAAAGGGGAGTAGAGGTCTCGAAAAGGGGTCTCTCCAATGGAAGAGGGGAGGGGGTTCTCTCTTTTTTTTCATTTCTTTGTGGGGAAACGGGAAGAGGTAAAAAAGGGGAGAAGTATCTCCAGTGGAAACCCGATGTAGACCCCGAAAGAGAGGAACAGTGGATTTTAAAGAGTTACTCCGGGAAAAGGGTTTAAAAGTTACCCCCCAACGGTTGGCGATTTTGGAGAAATTAGAGGAGAGGGGCCATCTGTCGGTAGAGGAACTCTTTGAAACCCTCCAACTTCAATTTCCAGCCCTCTCTCTGGCGACAGTCTACAAAAATCTCCATCTCCTTTCGGAGCGGGGGATAATAGCGGAATTGCCAATTAGAAATCGGCACAAATTTGAGATTGAAAAGGGGCTCCATT
>JBDONQ010000078.1:0-2190 GCA_039831255.1 Campylobacterales bacterium | reverse complement strand
AGGGCTTTTTTAAAGTATTTTAAATCCAATAGAGAGGAGAGGAGCTCTTTAAAAGCCCTTTTAAAAGTGGGGGCTCCAAAACTCCCCCCCAATTTTCCGTAAATTACATAAAACCAGTAGAAGAGGAGATAGAGGGCTAAAAGCCCCAATACCACTAAACCGGGGGCTCCCTTATTTTTTAGAAGCCCAATTCCAATTAACCCGATACTCCCCAATAGAAAAGTAACTACTAAAATCCCCACCCAACTCCCGACCACCACTGGAAAACGGCCAAAAATTGCCCCGTAAGGGACTTTCGGGTAACTCTTCGGGAATTCTCCCCCCCTCTCCCGAATTAAAAATGAGATTAAGGAGAAGAAGAGGGAGGAGACGAAGAGGGTTACAAAGAAGAGGAGAAAGGAGAAGAAAATTAAAAATTCTCCCCCTACGACAACTGCCGAGGAGCCCCTCATCAGGGAGGCGAAGCCGGTCAATAAAACCCAAACAGAGAGGATGACCCCTAAAATTAGAATTATCGTTGTTAGCCAGAATTTCCGTTCAGTTAAAACCAGTTTCCAGTATCGGAACACCTCTTTCACTTCCAATTTTAGATTCATATGTTGAAGGTAGAGCTTTTTATCATTCATTGGCCACTCCTTTTTCAGTAGGTTCAGCTTTAGTAGCTATTAAGTAACTGTATCCCCCGGTAATTCCCAGTAAATTCAGAAAAAGGGAGATTGCCGAGGTCCCAATCCCAATCCCCCAATTGGCCCCAATTGGGAGGGAGATTGGGTCTAGATGGACCCCAGTTACAATTCTCCAAAATGTGATTCCAATTCCCCCCAATCCCAAACTTCCCACTATCATCCCTATCGGTAGAAATCTGGAACAGACGATTCAGTACCGGCGGTTTAAACTCCCCAACCAGAATTTAAAGTCCCAACAGGTGGAAAGGGGCTTTATAAAACCTCTCCAACCCTTATCCACTTCCAATCCCCCTCCCACTTTTCCGAAAAAGGGGTAGAGGAAGAGGAGAAAAATTACCCAGCAGTAGAGCCCCGGGGAATTTTCCAATCTCTTCCAGTGAGAGGGGGTTTCTGTTAATCCAGATTTCAATGGAGAAGAGCCCCCCAACACTCCAAAAAAGAGGAGTATCGTCCTTTTCCGCAGGAGCCCATTGGGGAGCCGGACAAAAATCTCTTTAAACCCCAGCAACTCTACCCCATCTTCAAAGGAGTCTGGATAGTAGAGGGTTAAATTGGCCGGTCTGGAACTGGAGAAGAGGGGGAAGAGGAGCTAAATTATTAAAACCATCCCCGTCCAGTAGAGGATCTACCTTTCCAAATGGAGATTTTTCACTAGAGAATCCCCCCCCAACTCCTATTAATCCAATTAAAACTCCCGCTGTCAGTAATAAAATCCCAATTTTCTTTCCTTTAAAGGTGCCATAAATCCATCGATTCAGTAGTTGGGCCCCAGCAGTTAACTCCATTGGACACCTTTTAATTGGGATTTGGAGAGGTTGTTAATTGTTAATATTTTAACCGATTCTTTTCCTCTCCCGGCGTCGGGTTTGGAAATTTTCGAAAACTTTTCCGATAAACTTTTCAATTTCCCGCTGTTGGGAGTCGGTAATTTTGTAGAGACCGTCACATTTGCGATTGTAGGGGGATTCAAAGATAAAACTAAACGGGACACAAGGGGCGTTGGACTCCACAATTAAAACCTCCTTCCCGACAGGTCGTTGCTCTTTCATATAACAAGGGCCGGCGAAATTGATTAAAGGGACATCGAAAGTATCGGCAATGTAACTGGGACCGGTGTCGGAGGAGATAAAAAGGTCCATTTTGGATAGGTAGTAGGGGAGGTGGGGGAGCTCAATTTTCCCAAGCCAGTCGTGGACCGGATTTTGGAGGTTGAACCCCTTCAACTGTTCCAAATAGGGCCGGTCTTGGTCTGTTCCAAAAATGTAGTATTCCACCGGAAACCTTTCCAGAATCTTAAAAATTTTCTCCCAAGTCTCTGGACAGATAGTTTTAACTCTATTTCCGGCGGAGAGGGAGAGCCCAACCCGAAACCTATCCCCAACTGGAAGTCGGATTTCGAGAGGGGGAGGGATTAGCGGGAGACTCTTCTCGGGAGTTTTGGAAGGGGGCTCTCCAGAAACAACTCTCCAGTAACTCTCAATTGTTAAATTCTCTTTAGTGTGGA
>JBDONQ010000011.1:0-2204 GCA_039831255.1 Campylobacterales bacterium | reverse complement strand
AACCCATCCCGGGCGTCTGGGAGGGCCCGGCCCACAATTACACTCATTGAGTACTCCAAATAACTCTGTTCCAATTTCTCTTCAATCTTAATTGGAATTACCACACCCATCTCTCTCCTTTTAAAAAGTGACTACTCTAAATTTAAACCTTAATTTTTCCACTCTTAAAATTTATATTTTATCAAATCTTGGGCATAACTTAAAGTAACAGCATATGGCAATTTTTAGTTATAACCGGAGATTCGAAAAAGGGGTTATGTTAGAATTGGCCAACTCTCCAAATCCCTCGGAAAAGGATTGAGATGAAATTTGATATTTTAATCGTTGGAGCTGGGGGAGCGGGGCTTTACGCGGCTCTCAGTGCAGTGAAAGAGAATCCCGATTTAAATATCGCAGTTATGAGTAAAGTCTACCCGACCCGGTCCCATACCGGGGCGGCCCAAGGGGGAATTAACGCCGCGTTGGCCAATGTGGACCCTACCGACAATGAAGAGGCCCACACATTCGATACAATTAAAGGTTCCGACTATTTGGCAGACCAGCAGGCGGTCCGGTTTATGTGTTATGAGGCCCCCCGGATTATCCGGGAAATGGAGCATATTGGGGTCCCCTTTAGCCGGTTGAACAATGGGAAAATTGCCCAACGGCCATTTGGAGGGGCTTCAAAGGATAGAACCTGCTACTCCGCCGATAAGATGGGTCATGTAATGCTCCACACTCTTTACGAGCAGACAATCCGATACGGAATTAAATTTTTAAATGAGTGGTTTTTTCTCAATATTGTCCACAATGGGGAGCAGGTGGTAGGGGTTACTGGATTGGAAATTGCCACTGGAAAGCTGGAGTTAATCCGGGCGAAAGCGGTAGTTTTAGCTACCGGGGGTCACAGCCGAATTTATTGGGGATACACCTCCAATGCATTGGGGTGCACCGGGGATGGAACTGCTGCGGTTCTCCGGGCCGGATTGCCGGTTAAAGATATTGAATTCCTCCAATTCCACCCGACCGGTCTCCGGAAATCGGCAATTTTAGTGACAGAGGGGGCCCGGGGAGAGGGGGGGTATCTACTGAATAACCGGGGAGAGCGGTTTATGGCCAAATATGCCCCATCAAAAATGGAATTGGCCCCCCGGGATCTGGTGAGCCGGAGTATTATGACCGAAATCCGGGAGGGACGGGGCTTTAAAGATGAAGAAGGACGGGAGTATGTCCATCTGGATTTAACCCATTTGGGGGCAGAGAAGATTAAAGAGCGGTTACCCCAAATCCGGGAATTGGCAATCGATTTTGAGGGAGTCGACCCAATTAAAGAACCAATTCCAATTAAGCCGACCGCCCACTACGCAATGGGGGGAATTGATACAAATCTCCGGTGTGAAACTCGATTGAAAGGGCTCTACGCCGCTGGAGAAGCCCAATGTATCAGTGTCCACGGGGCGAACCGGTTGGGGGGGAATAGCCTACTGGATATCGTTGTCTTTGGAAAAGTGGCCGGAAAAGAGGCGGTCCGGTTCGCTGAGACCAATCAATTTGCCACCGGGGGAGAGGGACAATTGAGGGATGATCAGCAATTTATCGCCTCCCTCTTCAACCGGGAGGGGAAGGAGACATTGGGAGACCTCCGGAATGAATTGGGGGATATTATGTTCCGGTACTTTGGGGTCTTCAAAAATGGGCCGGAGATGGAGGAGGGGTATCAAAAACTCCAAAAGTTGATTGAGCGGGCCCACTCCAATTTGGCGGTGGAGGATAAGTCCAAAATTTACAACACAGATTTGGTCTCCCTACTGGAGTTTTACAATTTGCTGGAGATTGCTGAGGTGCTGGCCTACGCCTCCCTCCAACGGAAAGAGTCCCGGGGGAGTTTCACCAGAACCGATTATCCGAAACGGAACGACAAAAACTACCTATACCACTCTATAATTAGCCGGCGGAAGGATGGGGGATACGACTACCGGAAAGGGGAGGTGGATATCTCCCTCTACGAACCGGCGGAGCGGAAATATTAATTCCTCTCCCTCCGGTGGGAGTGGCAAGAAAAAAGGGGGTCTATTGGGACTCTTTGGAGACTTCAAAATAGGGATAGAAAATAGGTCTCAAAAAGGGGAATTTGGAATGGTGGGAAATTTAAAATGGCCTCCCGGGCAGGATTCGAACCTGCGGCCTTCGGATTAGGAATCCGACGCTCTATCCCCTGAGCTACC
>JBDONQ010000162.1:0-2213 GCA_039831255.1 Campylobacterales bacterium | reverse complement strand
CAGCAGTTGCAATTGAAAATGGGGAGAGGATTTTAATTACCGCAGGGGCTGGAATTGGGGTTGATAGTGGTCTTCCCGATTTTCGGGGGGTAGAGGGTTTTTGGCGGGCCTACCCAATCGCCCGGAAATTGGGGCTTCGATTTGAGGAGCTGGCAAACCCTTACTGGTTCGACCGGGACCCGGAATTGGCGTGGGCTTTTTATGGCCACCGACTCCACCTTTACCGGAAAACTACCCCCCATTTCGGTTTCCAAATCCTCCAGAAAATTCCTATCCCCCGATTTATTTTTACCTCAAATGTGGATGGACAATTCCAAAAGGCTGGTTTCTCTGAACGGGAAATTGTTGAAATCCACGGTTCAATCCATTATCTCCAGTGTAAAACCCCCTGCCGGCAACAGATTTGGGAGAATCGGGAAGAAGTTCCAGTTGATATCGACTCTTTTCGAGCTTTAAAAATCCCCCGGTGCATCTACTGCGGAGAGGTGGCCCGACCCAATATTTTAATGTTTGGGGATTGGAAATTTGTCCCAATTCGGGTGGATCGGCAATTGGCCCGGTTTCACCAATGGCTGGAGAGGGGTAAGGGGAGATTGGTGATTCTGGAGATTGGAGCTGGAACTGCAGTGCCAACGGTTCGAAATTTAGGAGAACAGCTGAGAAAGGAGTTGGGAGGGGTATTAATTCGGATAAATCCCCGGGAACCGGAGGGGGCCGATATTCCAATCCCAGCCCCAGCTCTATTAGCTTTAAAAAGGTTGGGGGAGCTGTTGGGGATTTGTTAATTTTGAGAGGGAAATTTAAAAACTTTTAGGAGCTCTTTTCCCAAAGCTGGGGAGGGCCCCAGCCGGTTAAAACTTCCGTTTAAGCCCCAATCTCTCCCGGACCTCCCTAGCCCCTTCTGCCATATTTTTTAAACTGGGCTTCACCTCCTCCCATTTCCGGGTCTTCAATCCGCAGTCAGGGTTTACCCAAACTTTTTCAGCGGGTAACACCTCCAAAATTGCTTCAATTTGCTCCACAATTTCCCCTTTTGAGGGGACCCGGGGGCTGTGGATATCGTAAACCCCCGGCCCAATCTCCCCTTTGTACCCCCGCTCTTTAAAGATTTTCAATAAACTATTGTCGCTTCGGGCATTTTCAATAGAGATTACATCGGCATCCATATCCTCAATTGCGTCGATAATATCCCCAAACTCAGAGTAGCACATATGGGTGTGGATTTGGGTCTCCGGTTTTACAACGGAAGTGGCAATCCGGAAAGCGGTAATTGCCCACCTTTCATACTCCTTCCGCTTCTCTTTCCGGAGAGGATACCCTTCCCGAAGGGCCGCCTCGTCCACTTGAATCACTTTAATTCCCGCCGATTCCAGAGCCTTCACCTCATCCCGAATTGCCAGTGCCATTTGATACGCCACTGTCCCCCGGGGGAGGTCATCCCGGACAAAGGACCAGTTTAACATTGTAACTGGCCCTGTCAACATCCCTTTCATCGGTTTTTCAGTTAAACTTTGGGCGTAAGTAATCCACTCTACAGTCATATCTTTAGGCCGGGAGACATCCCCAAAAATTAGGGGTGGTTTTACACACCGACTCCCGTAACTCTGGACCCATCCATTTTCAGAAAAGGCAACCCCCTCCAACTGCTCTCCAAAGTATTCAACCATATCATTCCGTTCAAACTCCCCATGGACTAGAATATCCAATCCAATCTCCTCTTGGAATTGGACACACTCTTTAATCATCTTCCGAATTTGGGCTTTATACTCCCCTTCGGAGATTTTCCCCTGCCGATAATCCCGCCGGAGTTTCCGGAGCTCTGGGGTTTGGGGGAAGCTCCCAATTGTTGTAGTTGGCAAAATTGGGTATTTTAAATTTTTATGCTGAAGTTTAATCCGCTCTTCAAAGGGCATCGACCGGTGTTTGTCTTTTTCGGTTAAATTGGAGACCCGATCTTGGACAATTGGGTTGTGGATTTTCCGGGAGATTCGCCGATTGGCCACCGCCAGCCGATTTCCAATCAACACCTCTTTTTCCCCTTTCCCCAGCTCTACCCCCCGAAAAAGTTTATCAATTACCCGAATTTCGTCAATCTTTTCCAACGCATAGCTGACCCAGCTTTTAATTTCCGGGTCCATTTTTTGCTCATATTTCAATGTGTATGGAACATGGAGAAGGGAACAAGAGCTTCCAACTAACAACTTTTCAGGGGT
>JBDONQ010000252.1:0-2222 GCA_039831255.1 Campylobacterales bacterium | reverse complement strand
TGTGGGTGTGTCCCCTTTGAATTTAACACAATCGGGGTGGATGACGGAATTGCAATGGGCCACGATGGGATGCTCTACTCCCTCCCCAGCCGGGAAATTATTGCCAACTCCGTTGAAACGATGATGAATGCCCACAAATTGGACGCCCTAATCTGTATCCCCAACTGCGACAAAATTACCCCGGGAATGGTAATGGGGGCGTTACGGGTCAATGTTCCAACTATTTTTGTAACCGGGGGACCAATGCGGGCGGGCCATCTCCCCGACGGGACCCCCATTGATTTGGCGACAGTTTTTGAAGGGGTTGGAAAGTTTCAAAAGGGGGAGATAAATCAGGAGCAACTCTACCAACTGGAGTGTCTAGCCTGTCCCGGGGGGGGGAGCTGTAGCGGAATGTTTACCGCTAATAGTATGAACACTTTAATCGAAGCGATGGGAATTGCTTTAAAAGGGAACGGAACAATTTTGGCGCTAACTCCAGAGCGGGAGGAGCTTCTCCGGCAAGGAGCCCGGCGGATTTGTGAAATTGCCAAAAGCGAGGAGTTGACTGAAAAATACCGGATTCGGAACATTATAAACCGGAAAGCTATCCACAACGCCTTTGTAGTGGATATGGCGATGGGGGGGTCCACGAATACAGTTCTCCATATGTTAGCAATTGCAAAGGAGGCAGAAGTGGAGTTTGACCTCCGGGAGTTGAATCAAATTGCTCGACACACCGCCCACATCGCAAAAATCTCCCCCTCCCTCCAGACAATCCATATCGAGGATATCCACCGGGCCGGGGGAATCTCTGCGGTAATGAAGGAGATTAGTCGCCGGAGTGACACAATCCTCTACACCGATAACCCAGTAATTGAAGGTGGAACTGTGGCAGATCGGTTAAAAGATGCAAAGGTAACCGACTACTCAGTTATCCGGCCGGTGGAGAACCCCTATTCGGAAGTGGGGGGGTTGGCAATTCTCTACGGAAATCTAGCGGAGGAGGGGTGTGTAATTAAAACCGCCGGGATTGTTGGTAGCCGGAAATTTAGAGGGCGGGCGGTCTGTTTTAACTCCCAACAGGAGGCGATTGAGGGGATTACCTCCGGAAAAGTGAAAGGGGGAGATGTGGTGGTAATCCGGTATGAGGGGCCGAAAGGGGGACCCGGAATGCAAGAGATGTTAGCCCCAACCAGTTTAATAATGGGAATGGGATTGGGGGATAAAGTGGCGTTAATTACCGATGGCCGATTCAGTGGGGCGACCCGGGGGCTCAGTATCGGCCATATCTCCCCAGAGGCGGCGGAAGGGGGGGTAATTGGGTTGTTGCAGGATGGGGATATTATTGAAATAGATGTGGACAACTTCTCAATCAATGTGGAGTTGAGCCCAGAGGAGATTGAGAAGCGACGGCGGAACTTTAAACCGGTCCAAAAGGAGTTAAAGAGCAGGTGGTTGAAGCAATACCGGGCTCTGGTAACCAACGCCAGCAACGGGGCGATTTTAAAAGGGGAGTAGTTTAAAAGGGGTCGACCCTACTCCCCCTCTTCCCCCTCCAAATCCCCCCCATTGTAAACCCCGTTGTAGATATCTTGAAGCTGGAATGGGGTGCTCAAGAGCCGATAGAGGATTTTTAAAGGGGCTGAGGTTAAATCCCGGACTGTTGAGAGCTCCACTTTTGGGTCTTCCCAATTTCCAGTTGCTTTTGCATCTACAACAATTCCCCCACTCTTTCCAAATAAGATGTAACTCACTAGTGGCCCTACCAGTGGGATATACTTTACTTTAATTGGGATTACAACCCGGACCATTAAATCGAGACTTTTCTGGGCTGGATAGATGTACCCCCAAAAGAAGAGGTTTAAATTTTGGTTTTTCCCGATTATCGCCCCTTTTGTCAAATGGATTGTTCGGAATTGCTGGTCTGCGACAATTGTAAACCGCCCCTCTTTTATTTTATACCCCTTTCCGCTAAATCCGGCCGGTTGGAGGGAGAGAATAGCTGGGACAGTGTTAATTAGGGCGATAATATTGTTCAGTAGTTTCAATCTGGAGATTATTGTGTCCCAAATTCGGATATTTACTAAAATAAAATTGTCCGGGGTAATAACCCCGCTTCCGGCCAAATTGAGCTGGGCAAAAATTCCTTTTAAACCGGTGGTCCGTTCAAACCACCCTAAATCGATTCTCTTTCCAGTGGCAATTGTGTATCCATTGTGTTGCCAAATTTTCACTTTTAG
>JBDONQ010000063.1:0-2224 GCA_039831255.1 Campylobacterales bacterium | reverse complement strand
TTCCAGTTCACCCATCCAATTGGGAAAAGGATAAAAAAGGGAAATATAGAACCCCCCTTCCCCGATACCTCTCCATCCAAATCTCCAAAACTTTCCGGGAAATTAGAAAAAGAGAGACCCTCTCTCCCCTTTTAAAAAGGTGGGTTATTTAGACTCCCCTTCTTTGCTCCCCTTCTCTCCCCCTTTCTTCTCCTCGGCAGTTGGCATTTGGGTTGCCTCTTTCGGTTTATTGAAGCCCCCCATAAACCCAATCAATTTCGCTTTCAATGTTTCAAAGATATCCTTTGTAGACTCTTCCTCAGCCAACTTTTTCTCAATCTTTTCAATCTCTTCAAATAGCTCTTTGTAATCCTCTTCAATCCGCCCATATCCGAGGGCTTGGGCTAACTCCAGTTGCTCTTTTGCAAACTGGAGCAATTTTTTCAATTCCTCCCGATTTGCATCCTCTTTATCTTTTGTCAACTCGCTGGCCCGGATAATCGCCTGCTCTGCCCGGAGAATTGGGAGGGGGAGCACCACTTTCTCAACCACTAAAGTCTCCAACGCCTCCTCCAATAACTGTTGGGCTGCATCATACTTCTCAGCCTCAATCAACGGTACAATTGCCCGGAGCACAATTGGATAAGTTCCAATTGGGAGGGCAGTAATGTAGATGTCCAACTCGGATGCCAAATTTAACATCAGATCCCGGGCCAATTGGACCTCCCCATTTTTAATTAACGCTACTACTTCACTCTTCACAACCTCCACATCATCAGGGGTCCCTTGGTAGTCGATAATCTCCTGCCGGACATCCACTGGAACAATCCGCAAATTGGGGTCCCTGGCTGTTAATACTTCCAATTTTCCGATGATATCAGCAATTTTGTTCAGCAACTCCTCTTTTGACTTCTTCTCTCCCAACTCTGTTACTAGCTCAGTTATCCCCTTTACAACCTCCACCGCCTCTTTTGAGATTGTATCTACCCGTTGGTCCACATACTTCTCTTGGGCATTTTGAACTTTTTCAGTTACCTCAGCTGTTTCAGGGGTCATTTCCCGTTTTTCTTCGGCCATCACCACCTCCTTTTTGTAGGGTTTTAAGTTGTTGTCATAAATAATTTTAATAGATTAATACTCAAAAGTCAATAGAGTTTAGTCGTTTCTGCTTAAAAAATTTTCAAATTCCCCTCTACTTCCCCCAGGAAGCTGGGAAGGAGAGGGGGGCGGGGGGAGTAGCTCCTTTACAGATTCGGAGTATTTCCGCCGGGCTGGAACTTGTAAAACCTCAAACTCCCAAGGTCGAAGGGGGTCTGGTATTACAATTGCGGTCAACTTATTCCCATAGACCGCCCCAGTATCAATTCCAACTGAATAGAACTCCCGGCGGATATCCAAAAAAGGGGTGTGGCCGTAAACAATAAACCCCTCCCGGCCCCGGTAGACTTCACTCCAAAAAACCGGATTTGGGTAATTGTGGTGGAGGGGGAGGGGGTTCTCCTCCCGGTCCAACTCCCGGATATAGAGGAGATTTCGAAGTTTCGAAAAAGAGAGATTATTTAATTGGAGTTTATTGGTAATTCCAGCGTGGAGAATTGTCAAATGGTCCAATTTAAAAAAAAAGGGCATTGAGCTAATATACTCAAAATCCTTCTGGGTCAACTTTGGGTAAATCTCCTGTTGATTTTGGTCCAAAACCACATCCCGGCCCCACCACTTCCGGAGATGTTTAAATTCGTGATTCCCCAATACTGAGAGAATTCTATTTTTGTAGGCGTACCGGAGGGCCTCCACCGGATATGGACCCTTGTCCAAAATATCCCCAACACAAATCTCTACCGAATTTTTCGGAATCAATTTTCGGAGTTCAATCCACTCCTCCAAACATCCATGGATATCACCGTAGATAACATACCGCATAAACCTTCCTTTAACAGATAGCCTCGAACTTTTGGGGGAATTTTAAGCCGACGGCACAGTTCCCGGAGCCGTCTCCTCTCCCCCTTCTCCGGAGAAATGGGGCCAATTTTAACAAAAGGGGCCACATAAACCCACCCTCCCCCTTTTCCCACTGCTACTTTTCCAGAGATAACTCCATTAAAGTTGGTCCGGAGGATTTCCCCCCGTTGCTGGCTACTCATTACAACCCCCAATCTCTTTGCCAAATGGTCCACTAACCGGAGGGTCTGGTGGGGGTTTAACTCTGGAAATAGGTAGCAGTGGCCCACCTGCCGGACCAACTCCA
>JBDONQ010000070.1:0-2225 GCA_039831255.1 Campylobacterales bacterium | reverse complement strand
TGGCCCCTTTCCCAAATTGGAGTTTTCAGTGTTAGGAGGTGGAGATGGAGTTGGAGGAGTTAATTTCGGAGTTGGAGAGGCTGGAGTTGGCAGGGGAGCGGTATTTGCCAAAATTGGGGGAGAGTCGGCGGGGGAAAGAGGAGCAGTTAAAGGCCCTCCAACGGCAGGTGGAGGGGTGTACCCGGTGCCGGTTGGGGTTGAGCAGAATTAGGCCGGTTTTTGGGGAAGGGAATCCGGATGGGGGGCTCTTTTTCGTTGGGGAGGGGCCCGGGGAGATTGAAGACCGGAGTGGTCGCCCTTTTGTCGGTCGTTCTGGGATTCTCCTCTCCCAGCTGTTGGAGGAGGTGGAGCTCTCCCGGGACCGGGTCTACATTGGAAATATTGTAAAGTGTCGCCCCCCCAACAACCGGGTTCCCACTTTAGAGGAGGCGGAGAGTTGCAAACCCTACCTGTTGGCCCAGCTGGAGATTGTAAAACCGGTTTTAATTGTTACATTGGGGAGGACTGCATACCACCACTTAACCGGGGATTCAACCCCAATTGGCCGGGTCCGGGGGAGGGTTTTGGAGTGGCGGGGAAGAGCACTAATCCCCACTTTCCACCCCAGTTACCTCCTCCGGAATCCAACTGCCCTCCCTACTGCTAGGGAGGATTTTAAAGTGATTAAAAGAGTATTGGAGGAGAGATTGGGTGATAAAGGGTAATTTACCCCTTTGACCCCCGGACAAACCCTTCAATTATAAACCGGAGGGCGTTCAATTTAATAAACCCTTCCGCATCCTTTTGATTGTAAACTTTATCCTCTTCAAAAGTAGCGAATTCTGGGCTAAAAAGGGATTTGGGGGATTTCCGACCCACTACAAAAACATTCCCTTTGTAAAGTTTTAACCGGACTACCCCCTCTACATTCCGTTGGGTCTGGTCTATCAACTGCTGAAGAGCTTTCCGTTCTGGGCTAAACCAGAATCCGTTGTAGATTAATTCGGCATATCGGGGCATAATCTCATCTTTTAAATGGGCCTCCCCCCGGTCCAGTGTAATTGACTCTATCGCCCGGTGGGCTTTTAACAAAATTGTGCCCCCGGGGGTTTCATAACACCCCCTCGATTTCATTCCAACAAACCGATTTTCTACAATATCTATCCTCCCAATTCCGTGTCGCCTCCCATACTCATTCAGTGTCTCCAGTAGCGTAGCAGGACTCATCCGGGCTCCGTTAATTCCAATTGGATTCCCATTTTTAAACTCAATCTCCAGATACTCCGGCTTATCTGGGGCCTTTTCCGGGGAAGTAGTCCACCGCCACATCTCCTCCTCCGGCTCGGCCCACGGATCCTCCAAAATCCCTCCTTCATAGGAGATGTGGAGGAGATTGGCATCCATTGAGTAGGGGGATTTTTTCCCGTGGCGGTTTATAGGAATTCCGTGCTCTTCGGCAAACCTTAGCAACTTCTCCCGGGAGTTTAAATCCCACTCCCGCCACGGGGCAATCACTTTTATATCCGGTTTTAAAGCGTAGTAGGCCAACTCAAACCGGACTTGGTCATTCCCTTTCCCAGTGGCCCCGTGGGCTACTGCCTCCGCCCCAACCTCCTTTGCAATCTCAATCTGCCGTCTTGCAATTAATGGCCGGGCGATGGAGGTCCCCAATAAATACTCCCCTTCATAAATTGCGTTGGCCCGGAACATTGGAAAGACATAATCCCGGACAAACTCCTCCCGAAGGTCCTCGATAAAGATATTCTCCGGCTTAATTCCCAATTTTAGCGCCTTCTCCCGGGCCTCCTCCACCTCATCCCCCTGTCCAATATCAGCGGTAAAGGTGACCACTTCAGCGTTATACTTCTCCTGTAGCCACTTTAAAATAACACTGGTATCCAACCCTCCGCTGTAGGCTAAAACCACTTTCATAGAGACCCCTTTTTTCCGGGGATTATATTATAATCCCGAAAAATCGGCAAAAGGGGGTTTGGTGCGATTGGACAAATTTTTAAATGTTGTAAATATTGTAAAGAGGCGAGCAATTGCTGAGGAGATGTGTAGAGAGGGGGTTATCTATTTAAATGGGAAGCCGGCAAAAGGGGGAAAGAGGGTAAAAGTGGGGGATGTAATCGAGATTCGGTATCTCTCTGGGGCCAAAAAGTTTCAAGTCTTAAAATTGCCGGAGCAGAAAACCCTTCCAAAGTCCGAGAAGTGGAACTACATCCGGCAACTGGGGTAGGCCC
>JBDONQ010000093.1:0-2232 GCA_039831255.1 Campylobacterales bacterium | reverse complement strand
CAATTATGCTCCCGGGAACCCCTGACGGCTTTCGGCAAATTAGCGATGAAATTGGGGCAATTTTGGCAGGTGGAACCCAATTGAAAAAGGAATTGGAGAAGGGGAAGGAGGGGTGAAAAGGAAGATTCCCCAACGGATTGGAGAAGGGGAGAATTAGACCCTCCAAAAATTGGGGGAATGGGGAAGGTGGGGGGGTAAATTGTAGAATTTGATTTAGCAAATTCCGCCGAAACCATCGCATTAATGGCGGTGATAAAAGGCGGAATTAATCGGGGGCTTTTTGATTTTATATTTATTCTTTTAAAATTTCAATAGGAATTTTACCAATACTCCCAATAAAATAACTCCTACTCTATAACAATAGATTGTCTCCTGAGTATTTTTTTTAATACAGGATATTTAAATCCTACTTGGAGCTGATATTTAATAAGTAAATGCAGATGGTCTCTATATTACGCTCAACTAACCCACAATCCATTTTTTAACATACATTTTCGAATACTTCCCCAATAATTTTCAAATGTTCTAAAGAGAATCCGAAACTAGCAATAAAGAATGGAACTATTATGAATACAAAAAACTGCTTCCAATTCAATTTCAGTCCCTCAATATTAAACATTTCAAAAAGCTTGAAAAGGGGTTAAAGTTATCGAAAAGAAAATTGTCACCAAAAGAAAAAGGGAGTAATAATTTTAAAAAGTGGCTTAAAAAAGTAGCCAAACTTCACCGGAAGATAACACAGAACCCCCCCATTTATCGGGGGTAGCTCACCAATTGAATAGATTGGAAAATATCCTCCGGGGGGTGGGGGTTAAAAGGGGATGTTGTGGGTAACGGCAAACTGGCGGATATTTTCCAACCGCTCCTCAATTGGGGGGTGGGAGGCAAACAGGGTTTCTAAAAATCCCACAATTCCGAAGGCTTTCGCCTCAGCAGGAAGGGCCACCTCTTCTTTTGGCAGATTCCCCAATTTGGCCAATGCGTAGTAAATTCCCCGGGGACCGGAGAGTAGAGTCGCCCCCTCGTCAGCCCGAAACTCCCGATATCGACTAAACCACATTGCAATCATTGTTGCAAAGATACTCAACACAATCTCCAGCACCATTGAAATTAGGATAAATGCAAAACTCTCCCCCTCTTTTTCGTCGTTGGAGGTGACCATTCCGGCCAAAATCCGGGAGATAAAAATTACCAATGTGTTCAGAATCCCTTGGAGGAGGGTCATTGTAATCATATCCCCATTTTTTAAGTGGCTCACTTCGTGGGCCAGGACCCCTTCAATCTCCTCTGGGCTCATAAAATCGAATAGAGAGGTGGAGACCGCCACCAATCCTTTATTTGGATTACTTCCAGTGGCAAAGGCGTTGGGAGGACCATCGAAAACCCCCACCTCTGGCCGTCCAATTCCAGCTTTGTCTGCCAACCGGTATACAGTCTCCAGCAACCACCGCTCCTCTGGGGTTGTGGGCTCTTCAATTACCCGAACCCCCATTTGGGTAATTGCCAAATATTTGGAGAGGAATAGGGAGATTAAGGCCCCCCCCATTCCGAAAATTGCAGCAAAAATTGCCAACCCCCAACTGGTGGAAGGGCTTAAATGGATGTGGAAAATCAACTCCAGGAGGAAAATAGTTAAATAGACCGAGGCCATTACCCCCAAATTGGCCAGGATAAAGAGTAGAACCCCAAACCACATCGGTTACTCCTTTTTACCCCCTATTTTACCGAAGAGAGAGGGACCAATTTAAAGGGAAAAAAGTAAAAAATTATCTTTTTCTGAGATTGTAACTTAAATTTACTTAAAATCGGTAAAGAGTTTAAAGTTTAATATATCCGAAGAATATTATCTATTACTTGACGTTTTGGACAAAAATATAGTTTGGATTTAGTAGATATCGGGAGAATTGGGAGTTAGACAGAAAAGACTCACTATAAAAAAATGGAAAAATCCCTTATCTTCGCCAATTCCTCTCGAAATTAAATTAAAAAAGAAGCTTATAAAGATTAAATCAGAGAAATTACTGGGCAACATTAAGATAGGGATGGATTTAGGATTAAAGCATTTTTTAATGACAAACGACGACAGCAAAATACCACTACTCTGATTAAAAGAGAATTATCCAGAAAGCAGAAAGGAAGTGAGAAGTGGGATAAGACTAGAAAAAGGTTAGGAAAGTTATAACTAAAATTGAATGAGCATTGATTACCGCGGGAATGGCGGGAAGTTAGCGG
>JBDONQ010000209.1:0-2238 GCA_039831255.1 Campylobacterales bacterium | reverse complement strand
ATTTTGGTGATGGAGAGGGGCCGGGGCCAACAGATTCGAGAGTTGGTCCAGTTGATTAAACAGGAGAGGCCGGAGCTGTTGGAGGAGGGGAATACAATCTACCGACCGTGGGGCTATTTTCAAACATTGACCCAGCTGGAGGGGGCAAAAGTAAAGCGGATTGTTGTAAATCCGGGCCACCAGTTGAGTCTCCAGAAGCACCTCCACCGGAGTGAGGTTTGGATTGGCCTCCGGGGGAGGGGGGTCGTTGTAAAAGGAGAAGAGGAGTTGCCAATGGAGCCGGGGGTAGTTGTAAAAATAGAGAGAGGGGAGCTCCACCGCCTCAGAAATTGGGGGGAGGAGCGATTGGAGATTGTTGAAATCCAGTTTGGAGAGCACCTCAGCGAAGAGGATATCGTTAGAATTTCCGATGAATACGGCAGGGTCTCTGGAGAGGGGGCCCTCTAAAAGGGTTGAAGGGGGAGGGGTGGGGTTAAATCTGGAGAGTTCAAAGGAGTTTAAATGGAGTTGATTAAATTTGGGGAGCTTCCCCCGGGAGACCGGTATCGATTAACAGTTGAAAATCTAATCCCCCGACCAATTGGGTGGGTAATGACTGAAAATAGGGGGGTTTTAAATTTGGCCCCCTTTAGCTACTTCTCCGGGGTCTCCAGCCGACCCCCCCTCCTCTCAATCTCAATCGGTCGCCGGAAAAAGGGGTTGGACGAGCCGAAAGATACCTACCGGAATCTACTGGAGAGTAGGAAAGGAGTTGTAATGATTCCCGACTACTCCCAGCTGGAGTGGGTGGAACAGACCGGCCAAACTCTCCCAAGGGTTCGGAGTGAAGTGGAGGAGTTCCAAATTCCGGTGGAGAGGATTCTCCCCGACTATCCCCCAATTGTAAAAGGGGTTCCCCGGGCTTTTTTCTGCACTCTCTACGGCACTTTCGATAGGCCGGAATTGGCAACAATCCCTTTTTTTCTAAAGATCGAATATTTCTACACCACCCAAGCCCCCTTTACCCCAATCGCCCGTCTAGGGACTGGATACCAACCGGTTCGGGGGTAACCCCCCGGCCAAAACTCTTAAATTGATAGAATTCCTTCCAAAAGTAGATAAGGAGTTGGACCGGATGAAAAGGCGGATTGGAGAGATTTTTAAAGAGAAGTTGGGGGAGCATCCCCCAGTTACAGCCCCAAAAAGGCCGGAATTTGGCCACTACGCAGTGCCCCTTTTCAAATATGCAAAAGAGAGGGGGGAGAATCCGGCCCAATTTGCAAAAAAGTTGGCAGAGGAGTTGGAAGGGATCCCAGAGTTTCAAAAATTGGAACCAGTCGGAGGATTTTTAAATATCCATTTAAGTGATCACTTTTTAAATCAGTTTGGAAATTTGGTAATTGAGCAGGGGGAAGAGTTTGGAAAGGGGAGTAGCGGTGGCCGGGATTCTATTTTAATTGAGTATGTTTCTGCAAATCCAACTGGCCCCCTCCATGTCGGCCATGGCCGGGGGGCGATTTTTGGGGACGCACTGGTCCGAATTGGTCGCCATTTGGGGTATCCAATTACAACTGAGTACTACATTAACGACGCCGGCCGGCAGATAGAGCTATTGGGGCTCTCAATCTGGTTGGCGGGCCGGGAGGAGTTAGGGTTGCCGGTGGAGTATCCAGAGGAGTACTACCGGGGGGAGTACATAAAAGAGTTGGGAAGGGAAGCCCTTCAAAAATTTGGAGCAGAGGTATTTCACCGGAAAGAGGGGGCTCAAAAGTTGGCCCAGTGGGGAAAAAAGCGGATGTTAGAGGAGATTCGCCGAGACTTGGAGTTAATTGGATTGACCCCCTTTGACAATTGGGTTAGTGAAAAGGAGCTCTACTCCCGATGGGAGGAGGTCCGGAAATTGCTAGAAGATGCGGGGGCATTGTATGAAAAAGATGGAAAAATTTGGCTCAAATCCACCCAATATGGGGATGATAAAGACCGGGTGGTAGTCCGGGAGGATGGGAGACCCACCTACTTGGCCGGGGATATTATCTACCATTGGGATAAATTCCGCCGGGGGTTTGACCGGTACATCAATATTTGGGGGGCTGACCACCACGGATATATCCTCCGGGTGAAGAGTGCGATTAAATTTTTAGGATACAATCCAAACCGGTTGGAAATTTTACTGGCCCAGATGGTAAAATTGTTAAAAGGGGGGCAACCCTACAAAATGTCAAAACGGGCCGGGAATTTTGTCCTCCTCCGGGATTTGGT
>JBDONQ010000084.1:0-2247 GCA_039831255.1 Campylobacterales bacterium | reverse complement strand
ATTTTCAATTTTCTAAAGATTTTTTTACGATATCTCGGAGTGGAAACCAAATGGACGTCTAAAAGATATTTTACGTATCTTCTGGATTTAAGTCTGTATTTCATTAGAGCAAAAACGGTTTTTAAGACGAGAAGCGGGAAATTATTTCCTCTCATTTGCTAAAGAAATAGAAAAAACTGCTTCCAAAACTAAAAAAGAAATTTTACTTTTTAAAACTCTCCAATTCCCAATCTCTTCAAAAGAGTCTAAAAAACTTTGACAAAATATTTTAATCAATTTTCCAAAATTTAAGAAAAAGACAATTCCAATTCCTCGACATTTTAAAATAAAAGATAACGCGGAAAAATATTATCTTAATCTTTTAACTAATAGGAGTATAACACCTCTTCCGAAAGTATAGATATGGGCTTAACTGATTTTATAGTTACAATCGATAATCAAGCTATAAAAAATCCTAAACATTTTAAAAAACTTGAAAAGAGGTTAAAGTTATCGTAAAGAAGATTATCGAGAAAAGAAAAAGGGAGTAATAATTTAAAAAATGGGTTAAAAAAGTAGCAAAATTGCACGGAAAAATTACTAATGTTAGAAAAGATTTTCTAGATAAATTATCCAGAAAAATTATTGACAAAAACCAAGTCATTATCGTCTTAATATCAAAGGACTTATCAAAAACAAAAAGCTCTCAAAATATATTTATCAAGCAAATTGGGATAAGTTTATCAATATACTTGAATATAAATCAAAATTCTATCGAAGAGAATTAATTAAGATAGATACATTCTTTCCGTCAAGTAAGTTATGTAGTGTTTGTGGATAAATAACTTAAAATTATCAGATATGGTCTTCTCCTGTATCTAAAACAACCAATAATAGAGATTGTAATGCCACAATTAACCTACTAAAAGAGGGATTAAAAAGGGGTGGAACGCTCCGAACTTATGCCTGTGGAGGTAGCTCTGGCGGGGTCTGTTTATGCAGACTAGTCATCTACCTGTGAAGCAGGAAGCTCCACCTTTTAAGGCAGGGTAGCTCACAGCGTCCTTTAAACTGTTTACTTTTCCGGGCTTCTGGGAGATAGGCGACTAATTGGGGAAGGGGATAGAGTAGCAGATACTCTTCCAACAACTGGGAATGATGAATCTCAATTTCCTGTTGGGCCAGCCAGCCGAGGAGAACCCCGAGAGGCCTGAGGGGTTTTGTTGGTGCAACTATACCACTTTTCAGTTTTAAAACCAGTTATTTTTTGCCCCTTTCTGTTCTTTAAGAGAAATTTTTGGAATGTTGACGTCCCTCTTCCCGAGCCCCAGTCGAAGAGTAGACCCTTTTTAGATAATCCATCCGCCGGGTCATATTCAAAAGGACCATATCGGCCAATACCACCGCCACCATTGCCTCAGCCACTACACTTCCCCGGACCGCAATCACCGGGTCGTGACGCCCTTTTAACTCTACAATTACTGGATTTCCGTGGATATCTATACTCTGCTGGGGTTGGAATATAGAGGGAGTCGGTTTAAAGTAGACCTCCACCTCCAATGGGGCCCCGGTGGAGATACCCCCTAACACCCCCCCGGCATCATTTTTTAAAAACCCCTCCGGGGAGAGGGAGTCATTATTTTGACTTCCAAACCGCCGATGGGCCTCCCGGTTTCCAATATAGATTCCCTTTACCCCATTAATCCCAATTAGCCCCAACCCCAACGCCCCGTCCAATTTCCAGTAGATTGGCTCCCCCAACCCGGGGGGGAGACCGGTGGCCCTCACTTTTACAACCCCCCCCACCGAGTCGCGGGCCTCCCGGGCCCGATTGATAATCCCTTTCCACTCCTCCTCTTTTCCGGGGTCCAACGCAAAAATTTCACTCTCCCGGGCAAATTGGTAATCCTCAACCTCCCCCCGAACCCCCCCGATCTCAATCACCCCACTGGCCACTTCAATCCCAATCTCCCGGAGGAGCATCTTTGCCACTGCCCCAACCGCAACCCGACCGGCGGTCTCCCTGGCACTACTCCGGCCCCCCCCCCGGTAATCCCTAATTTTATATTTTTGAAAATAGGTAAAATCCCCATGGCCGGGGCGAAAAATATCTTTTATATTGGAATAGTCCCGACTCCGCTGATTTTTATTGGGAATCCAAATTCCAATTGGGGTTCCAGTGGTAATCCCCTCAAAAATTCCACTCAAAACCTCCGGCTCATCCCCTTCCCTTCGGGGGGTGGAGAACCTATTTCGCCCCGGTCTCCG
>JBDONQ010000171.1:0-8030 GCA_039831255.1 Campylobacterales bacterium | reverse complement strand
CCAAATTGAGGAGAGCCTTTACTTTGGAACCCAATGGATGGTCCGACATTACCGGAAATTTAAAAATATTGATATTTACCGAATTGTAAAATATCGGGGCGAGGTAAAAGAGTTTATCTCCCGACGGCGGTTGGGGCAGTTTGGAAATGTAAATTTGGACATCTTCTTCAGCTGGATTGAGTATTATAAATTTTTACCGGCGGCAATCTATTTAAAAGAGGAGACCGATTCCTCCCCAGCGGAGATTATGGAGACTTTCCAAGTGGTGCTGGAGAAATTTAAAATTGAGGAGCTTCTGAGAGCCCTCCGGGGAATTAAGTCCCACGATGAGGTAGTCCAATCTCTAAAACGGGAAGCCCGGGAGATAATTGAATACTTTGTAATCTCCGTCAGTGAACAGCTGGTAAAACGGGAGCGGACCCTTTCCGATTTTGCCCCCCTCCTCCAGGAGTTGAAAGGGGTGAAAGAGGAGTTGGATCTCCACACCCTCCTCCACTTGACCAATTTGATGGCCCTCTCCCTATTGACAACCGAGTAAACTTTATAAAGAGCCTCCGGGGGGCTCTCCCCTATTCCCACCTATTCAGGGGAAAGGTTCCGATTTCCCCAATCACCCTTTCCAACCCTTTGCTATTTGAAGCCAATTCCAGAGAATTCCTAAGGGGGAGTTAAGGTAATTAAATTGAAAATTCTTCCAACTAGAGACCAGGGAAACTCTCTCCTTTTAACACTTCCTTTTCCGGCTTTTTTCCAGAATCAATAGCTTTTCATCTCTTCTTTTCCCAATTTTCCGGGATTTGTTGGCTACCATTTTAATGTATCGACTTTAAAGGAAAAAGGTATTGAAGAGAGTTTTGGCCCCTTCCCTGTGAGGAGTTAAATCTCCTCCACCAGTTTCAACTTCTCCAGCAACTGTTGCCGTTTCTCCTCTTTTGCCGACTGCTTTTGCTCAATAATGGAGTTGTAGAGCCGTTTTTTCTCTTCAAAGGCATCCACCACTTCATTCCGGATAGAATTTACAATCTCCTCTACAATCTGCTCCCGATTCAACTGCAACTCCGCTAAGAACCGCTCAATCCGGTCCTCAAACTCATCTTGAAGATTTTGCCACTCTTTTAAAACCCGTTTCCGCTCCTCTTGACCTTTTAAAAAGAGGGAGTACCCAACCCCTATTAACCCCACTAAACTCAATGGGGCGGAGATTGTCGCCAGTAAAACTGAGACCACCGCACTCCCAATTGAAAGGTAATCCCCAGTTGTCAATAACTCTTCCCCCTCCAGTAGGACAATTTTAAATTTTTGGACTAACTCTTGGTAGTCAATCTGCCGTTGGGGGAAGTAGATATCCAGATCCAGTTGACTCTTCTCCTGTTCAGCGATCTCGATTATCCCTTGGATAAACCGTTTATTAATTTGGAGTAATCTTCCCCGTTCCTTTGCAATTATCTGCCTCTCCGCTTTTAAAAACTCCTCCTCCAATTTTGGAAGGGTCTCAATTTTAGGCAACTTCCCCTCAATTTTTGAAATAATCTGCTCTTTTACCTCCAGTAAAAATAGCTCCAATTCTGTGAACCACCGGTCCACCTCCTCCTCAACCCGGTTGGAGATCCGTTGCCGAAATCGGAACGCTTCCCGGCGGTACCGGTTCAACTCCTCCTCTATCCCTTTTAACTCCTCCTCTACCGACTGCTCCTCCTGCTCCAGCAGGTCCAACTGTTTTTGGAGAAAGCGGGAGATTTTCCGCTTTAACTCCTCCAATTTCCGCTCTTTCACATCTATAAGCCGGTTTCCCTTCTGTTTCGCCAAATAGTCCCAGAGGAGGCGGTAGAGCTCTTCAAACCCCTCTTTTGTCTTTGCTGAGATTGGGATTAGGGGAGGGGGGTCCAGCTTTTCCCCCAACTCCGCCTCCGCCACTTTTAGGGAGGCTTCCATCTGTTCCCGTAGGTACTTTAAAAGCCCCTCCCGCTCCTCCGGGGGGACCAAATCCCAAAAGTTGAGGAGGAAGAAGATTTTATCTATATCCCGTTTTGAGAGAACCCGCTCCTCTAAAAACTCCTTTTCACTCCGTTTCCAAGCTTGGAGAGCGGTTAATAGGTAAAGGACTGCATCGGCTTGTTGAAGGTAGTTGAGGGTTATTTTCATCCGCTCCACCTCTGGGTCATTCAACCCGGGGGAGTCCACCACCACAATTCCATCTTTTAAAAAAGGGGAATCGATATAGAGCTCAATAAACTCCACCTCCCCCAACTCCTCTCCATCCTTTGCCCCGGCCCGTTTTAAAACCTCCCGGAGATTTTGCCGATACTCGGCTACCTCCCCCCCCTTTTTACGGATCAGCACCCGTCTCTCCTCCCCATACTTTAAAATTGTCAATTTAGCGGTGGTGGGGGTGGTATTGGTCGGGAGGAGGGGCTCCCCAATGAAAAAATTGTTGATAAAAGTGGATTTTCCAGAGGAGAAGTCCCCTAAACAGAGGAGATTAAAGCTGAGGTCCCGCTCAATACTCTCCCTAAATTGGGAGATAGCTCCAATTAAGGACTCCTCTCCCAACTCTTGGGCAATTTGCTCCAGTTTCTCAGCCCGCTTTTTGAGGAATTCCCGTTTCTCTTTAAACATTTTCAAACCGCCTTAACTCTTCTCTAAATCGGAGTAGTTCCAGAATCTGATCCCGACTCCTCTCCACCGAACTCCGGTGGGCCTCCCTCAACCGGCTCAACTGCTCCTCCAAAATCTCCCGCTGGGGAAATCGACTTCGGATATACTCCTCCCGGAAATTGGAGAAGGAGATTTCCCGAATTTTGGAGATAATCCCTTCCTCCAACCGCTTCAATTCCAATTTTAAACGGCTTAAAATTTTCCGGCGAACCGCCCCTTCCTCCAATTTTTCCCCTACAACTCCAATCTTTTCCAACCCCCACCGGCCCGCGGAGTAGAGGAATTTTCCAGCTACCAACCCTGCTATCCCCGCAATTGGAACTAAAATAGAGCTACTCAACCCTACCACCCCCAACAGGGTGGTTACCGCTGGAATAGAGTTTAAAAAAGTGTAAACCTCCATCCCAACCCCCCCAATTACCCCCATTAGTGTGGCTGCCCCCCCTACTTTTAGAACCTGCTGAAAACGGCTCCCCCTTGGAATTGCCGGGAGCTGGATTGGGGGAATCCCCCCCTCCAACCCCAACTGTCGGTCCAGCCCTTCCAGGACCTCTTTTGTCTGTTGCAGGAATCGGCCTGTTGCCTCCTCCACCAAATCCTCTACCAATTTCCGGATTCGCAACTCCAGATACCGGCTCTCGACCAACTCCCGAAGCTCCAACCCCTCCACCTCCCCCTCGATTTGCCGATAAATCTCTTTAAACCCCTCTCGGATTCGCCCAATTAGCTCCCCTTTCCCCCGCTCCAACTGCTGTTCAGCATTCCCCAACTCCCGGTCCATCCGCCGTTGCAACTCCTCAATCTCCTTGCTAACCCGTTCCAACTCCTTTAAAATCCCTTGGTCCCCTTTTTCCAACTGGGTTAACAACCCCTCCACTCTTAACCCAATCTCCCGGGCAACCCCTTTTAAAAAGGTTTCCAAATAGGAGTTGAAGAGCTCCTCTCGCCGTTTGGAGATGTAATTCCGGAGTCGCTGGAGGAATAGTTCGTACAACTCCCGGCGTCGCCCTTCCAACACCTCCCGGGCGGAGTAGAGGAATAATCGGCGCCGTCCTTCCCCTTTTGGCAGTTCCAGTAACTCCTCCAACCGGCGTCCAATCTCTCGCTTTAAATGGCGGGGGTTTTCAACTCCGTCAATCCAGTTTAAAATAAAGAAAAATTTTGAAATATCTTTTTTTCGGAAGAGCTGGGTCAATAATTGTCGCTCACTCTCTTTTAACGCTTGGGTTCCATTGAATAGAAATAGGACTAAATCGACCCGGTCCATCAGTTGGAATAGCAACTCCTCTGTTAAAAAGGAGGGGTCGTTACTTCCGGGGGTGTCGATTAATTGAAACTCTTTTAAAAGGGGGGCTGGGTAGTAGAGCTCCACCTCAGCCCCCTCCCGATTCCGGAGCCGGTTCCAATCAATTGGCCCCTCTTCCCGATCTATTACCAGGTTAGGGTCCCCATATTTAAGGGTTACCACCCCTTTTGTGGTAGGTTGAAACCCGGTTGGCAGGAGTTTTTCCCCGATTAATGAGTTTATCAATGTCGATTTCCCGGTGGAGAATTCCCCTACCACCGCCACTTTTGGCTGATACCCCTCCATCTCCTCCCGGAACTCCTCCAACTCCAGCAACCGCTCCTCTACTTCCAATTCCCGGAACCACCTCCGGTCTGAATAGCTCCGGAGAAGCTGAATCAACCCCTCCAACTGCTCCCGGCTATAGCTCATCGTCACACTTTTCAATCAGCTTCTCCAACTCCCGGAGGGTCGAAGGCCTACAGACCCCTTTATCCCGCAACTCCATCGCCTCCCCTTTCACTTGGGCTATTGCGACCCGGTCGCTGTGGAAAAAACCCTTTGCCCGTTGGAATCTCAACTCCAGCTCCTGATACTTTTTATCACACTGGAGATAGGCCTCTTCCAACTCTTCAATCCGTTTATTTGCGATTTTAACCAATTTGGCAATTTGGGTGGCGAATTTGGGACACTCCAAATTTTGGAGTTTAAAAATTAGCCGATTCAACTCCTGTTCACTTTTTGCCAACTGGATTAAATTTTTTAAAGTTTGAATTTTTATCCGGCACTGGGCCAACTGGGCCTCCTCCTCCCGATTTAGTAAATGCTCTTTCCGCTGGAGGGCCAATTTAAAAATCTGTCGATAGACCCCAATTAGAGAGGGGCACTCCTTTAGCACCTGTTGCCCTTGGGTTAAATAGCTTTGAAGCTCATTTAAATCGGTGGCCCCTTTTACCCCCTCCCGGATTAACATCAACTGACTTTTGCAACTCTCCAATTTCTGTTGTTCCTCCAACTGGGTCGCCTTTAACTCAGCCTCCCGTTTTGCAATTAAATCCAAAACTGGGGAGAGTTCCAAATTTGGACATCTTTTCCCCAATTTTAAAACCCGCTCTTTTACAACCCGGAGGAGGGAGAGGGTTGTAGCCCCTGTTGCCTCCCCTTTCCAGAGGGCTAACCGCTCCCGGCACCACTTCTCCCGCTCCCCAACTTTAGCAATTTTCCGTTTATAGAGATTTTCCTTCTGTGTAATTAGCTGGTAGAGATTCTCTATTGAATCGGAAATTACAGAGCATTTTCGGCCCAACCGTCGGAGCTCTCGTCTAACTCCCTCTAGCTCTTCCAACTCCTCCGCCCCTTTCAACTCCTCCTTCAGAAGGGCCAGCTCTCCTAAACACCCCTCCAACACCTTCTGCCGTTTAGAAATTAGAGTTAACAACTCCTGTTCCGAGACCACCTCCCCACACTCCCCTTCTAAAAAATCGAAGCTTTTTTGCTGAAGTTGGGTTAATAACTCCAATGAACTGGACCCCTCCACCTGCTGTTTTAAGAGGGTGTACTGCCGGTGGCACCGTTTTTTTAACCGCTCCAGCTGTTCCAGTTGGGCGAGTAACTGGGTGTGGAAGTGGGAGTACTGGGTTGGGACCAGTCGATTGCACCCTTTCAACTTCCGCTCTGCTTCAATCCCAAATCTCTCCAACTGGAGAAGGGGGGTCCCAATCAACTGCCGTTCCAGTTGGGAAAGGAGATTTAAACACCGGACCCGTTTTTCCTCTATTTGGGCCTTTAACTGCTGTTGCCGTTCCAACTGCTCCTGTTCCGAAAAAATGGAGTCCCGGACCAAAAATATTAAAAAAGAGAGGAGAATAATTCCGCCACTGACAAGTGGAATTAGATATTTCCGCATCTACAACTCCTATTTGGACTTCTTTACCGGCAGTTCCGGAAGGGGGGGTAGTTTTGGAAATTGAACCCCGTCAAATAGGTATCGAATCTCCTCTCTAAATTTTTCAATCCAACTTCGGCCCCACGGGCAAATCTCCTCCCAGTTGAACTCCCCTTTAAATTTAGAAGAAGTGTAAATTTCCTCAATTTGCCGGGCCAACTCCCCTCTGGACCTTTTTGAAAATTTTAAAAGCCCACACCCGATTTTGAAGAGATAGTAGACTGCCTCCCGGGAGTTAATCCGCTCCACCTCCCCAATCAACTCCGATAAATTGGGATAGAGAAGTTTGGGAACCGGTTCAATTTTAAAAATATCCCGTTCCAGAGATTCAATTATTAATTTCTCCTCCCGGCTAAAGATGTCGTCCAACATTGCAAAGTTGTAGATAATTAACACAAATCTCCGCTTCTCATCTTCCGACAGGATGAACCTCATCCAACTCCTTTAAAATCTGCTCCCCCTTCTCCAGTAACTCTCCCAACTCCCGGTTGTAAAACTCTATCTTTTTTAAAATTTTCCCCACCCCGTTGAATAGGAATTCAATATCCAAATCCAATTCCAGTAACTCCCCCAAAATCTCCAAACTGATTCCCCGTTCCTCCTCCCCTTTCAATTTCCGATAGAGATAGTGGTCCGATAGAAGCCCAATTAAATACCCCAAACTGAGAAGCCGGCTATTTTTCCGGAGGACCTCCAAATTGGAGACAATCTCCCCCAACATTATTGGTACCTTTGTTTTAAAAAAGGGGAGGGGGACTGGATACTCCTCCAAAATCTCCAGAAACTCCCGCTGAAAATTTAGATACTCCTGTTCAAATTCCCGAAGGTACTCCCCATACACCTCCTGAACTTTTTGTTGAAGCTCCACCACTTTCTCATTGGTTAAATAGGTGGCTCCAAACTCCAATAACGGTTCAAATTTTAGCTGGTGGAAAAGGGAGTTAAAGGCCCGTTCCTGCAAATTCCGAACCTCCCGGCGGACCAGTCGACGAATCCGCTCCTTTGTCAACCGGGGGGAGGTGGAGGTGCTAATCTGCTCCCAAAAGTAGCGATAACTCTCCCGAAGTTGCTGGATTACTTCATCCCCCCGCTCCCGGGTTTTCTTCAACTCTTCCAGGAGTCTCAATCCCTCTTCTAGCAGATATTTTTCCGATAATTCCCGATCTTTTTTCAAAATATATTCACTTAAATCCCGTTTCAGCTCTTCAAATTTGGTCTCCCAAAAAGGGTCCTCTTTTACCGAGGAGATAATTTTCAATGGATAGTTCACAAAAATATCCCCCCCGTTTAAGTGCTGGTTTATCTCTATCGCTTTTAACTCATACTCCTCCGGGGAGTGGATTATCACATCCCCAAAGTTGATAACCCCAAAAATGTTATCCCGGTAGAGGGATTCATCCCGGAGTCGTCGGAGGAGCTGAAGCTCTGTCGCCTTCCCCGGTTGGGTTCCGTTGAAGAGCCAAATTATGTAGTTGACCCGGTTTAAAATCTGTTCCGTGGCCCGGTCCATCGAGGAGACATCGTTAAAACCGGGGGTATCGATAATGTCAAAATAGCGGAGGATTTCATTATTTACAAAGACCCGGATTTCTTGGGGGGTGTAGAGATCACTCTGATTCCACTCCCGCTGAAGTTTTTGGAGGTGGCCATACCCTTCATAGACCCGTTTTATAATCTCCCCTTTGTAATTCCGGTAGACCACCTCTATCTTCTCCTCCTCCCCATACTCCAAAATTGTTACAACTGAAGTAACCGGAGTAATTCCGGTTGGCAAAATAGGGTTCCCTATTAATCGGTTTATAAATGTGGATTTTCCAGAGCTAAACTCCCCCAATACCGCCAATTTTAAAGGTTTTTCAACAATCTCCCGGATCCGTTCAAAAATTGGGGAGAAGTGCCGGAGAAGGGCCGGTTCCCCTTCCAATAACTGCCGGCAATTTTCAATTGTAACAAATAAAAAGGTCCGCTCCAGTTCCTCCCGCTTCTTCACCTCCTTCCTCCCTCCCCCGGCTCCCTCCGGAATTGGGCCACCAACCTCTTCCACTCCCGGCCATCCCGCTCAAACTGGAATCCCCTCAATTTGGCACTCCGGGCCCGGGGGTTCTCCCGAATCTCCTCCCGGGAAGGGGTAATCGGTTTTTTAGT
>JBDONQ010000195.1:0-2260 GCA_039831255.1 Campylobacterales bacterium | reverse complement strand
CGACTCTCCCCCAATTTTGGCAAATACCGCTCCCCTGCCAACTCCAGCCTCTCCAACTCCGAAATTAACTCCTCCAACTCCATCTCCACCTCCTAACACTGAAAACTCCAATTTGGGAAAGGGGCCAAGGGAAAATGGTTAGTAGTTTAAGAGATTCCCAATTGAGGGGAGAAGCCCCCGCCCCTCCATTATCGACCGGAGAACCCGTTGGAGAATTAAATCGGTCTTCTGTTGGATCAGGGTTGAGGAAAGGGATTGGCCAATTAGAGTTCCGTAGATATTCATCTCCTCCCGGACCCCTTGAATTCCCCGGGTTGTAAAAACCTCCAACATTTGGGGGGCACACTCCCGGAGGAGGAGAGTTAAAAAGTTTAATGCTTTCTCTTCCACTTCCCGATATTTCGTCATATTTACAGAAATCAACCCTTTAAACTGGGGCTCTTGGGCGTAGGTGGCAATAACCCACCCCACCAGCAACTGTCGCTGTTGGAGCGGGGAATTTTTTATTAAACACTGGGCCAACGGCCCCCCAAATCCCAGTTGGAATAGACAGGTAACCCCCACTACCCACCGGGCTGGGGAGAGCCACCGGAAGCTGGCCATTCTATCCCTCCACCAACTGCTCTACCCAGAGGGCAAATTGGAGTTCAGGAAGGGCTCCCAATAGCCGATCCACCTCTCCCCTATTTTTAAAGGCGATAATTGTTGGAATAGAACGGATATCCAGTTGGGTTGCCAATCCCCCCAGTTGGGGGTTTTCAATATTTACTTTTAGAAAATTGGCTTTTAACGGGTATTGGGTGGCCACTTTTCGGAAAGTGGGGGCAAAAATCTGACAGGGGCCACACCATTGGGCCCAAAAGTCTACGATTACCGGGACTGTAACCCCTTCAATAATTTTTACAAACTCTTCTGGACTCTCTATCTCAATTGGCCGATTTTCCAGCAGATTGGCTCCACAGAAGCCGCACTTTGCCTTTTGATACTTCTCTTTTTTCGGAAGCCTATTCAAACTTTTACAGCTGGGACAAGTGAATAAAAGGATCTCCATCTCTCCACTCCTTTTTTAAAATGATACCAAATCCCTCCCGATATAATTTCAGCTTATATCGTCCGGCTGGGAGGGGGATGGTTTGCTAAAATCGAGTTAATTCCCAGTGAATTTGATAGTGAAGGAGTTGCTCAGTGAAGAGGTTATTACTGGCGTCGGGGGTTCTCTGCTCAATCCTAGTTGGGAAGAGTATCGACTTTCCAACTGCGCTAAAGGAGGCGTTGGAGGGGAACCCGGAATTAAAAGGAAAAAAAATGGAAATTCAATTGGGGGAAGCCCAGTTGAAAGAGGCGAAAGGGTACAACTGGGGGAAACTCCAGTTGGGGGAGACCTTCTCCCGGACCAATGACGCCCTCTATCTCTTTGGAATGAAACTGGAGAGCCGGGAAGCCACTTTTAAGGATTTCGGATTTGCCGATTTTTTAGCCAATATGCCCGGCTTAATGTCAGGTCAAGTCTCCGGGGACCAAGTGTTGGCAATTCAACCCAACGATTTAAATAATCCGGACCCCCGGAACAATTGGAAGACCAATATTGTTTACGAATTTCCTATTTTTACCGGTTTTAAATTGAAGTATGCCGAGGAGATGGCAAAGCTACAACTAAAAGCGAAAAAATTCAAATTTGCCGACGATAAAGAGAAGTTGGCAGTGGAGGTGTTGAAAGCTTACAATGGAGCGGTGGCGGCAAAAGAGTTTATAAAAGCCCTCCAAAAGGCGAAGGAGACCACCTCAGCCTTTGTAAAGACAATTAAAGCCTTCTATGAACAGGGGATGGCGACCCAAATAGACCTTTTAAGTGCCCAAAAACGGGACAACGAGGTGAGGGCAATGTTAATTGAAGCCCAAAATAAGTATCAATTGGCATTGGCTTACCTTCGGTTTTTAACCGACGACCCGGGGATTACCGATGTAGGGGGGTTTTACTATGAGAAAGTTCCCAATCTCCCCCTCTCCCAACTGCAACAGATAGCCCTCCAAAACCGGAAAGACCTTCACTGGATGGCTAAAAATGTGGAGACTATGAGAAATTACCGAAAAATGGAGGAATCTGCCTACTATCCCACAATTGGATTCCACGGAGAGTATGGGTGGAACGACAATAAACTAACCCTTTCAAAGAATCGGGACTACTATCTGGTGGCGGTAGGGTTGAAGTGGAATTTGGTAGATTTGGCCCGGTCTGGAAAAGTGGAACAGGCAAAAGTGA
>JBDONQ010000108.1:0-2265 GCA_039831255.1 Campylobacterales bacterium | reverse complement strand
CTGTGGAGGTAGCTCTGGCGGGGTCTGTTTATACAGACTAGTCATCTACCTGTGAAGCAGGAAGCCCCACCTTTTAAGGCGGGGTAGCTCACAAAAAAGAAGGATGAGAAAATCCTCTCCCTTTTCTCACTGGAGCAGTTTAAACTTGAGATGGTAACTGCCGTCTGGATTGGAAAACTCCACATTTATCGGAGGAACCTCCCACTGGTACTCCCACCCCCCTTTAACCGGTTTTGCCTTTAAAATCTCCTTCCACCGGTAGAGGAGCACTTTCCCACTGAGGGGGTCATAAATTGCAAAAGTGGAACCTTTTACTTTTAAAATCAGTCGCCGTTTTGTAACAGCATTGGTGAATTTTCCCAACTTTTTGACTAAATAGAGTCGGAGAAGATAGAGTCCCGGCCGGGGAAGTTTCTCCAGCCTCCAACTATCAATCTGGTAACTCCCCCCTGGGACCCCCCGTTTAAAATCGATACTCCCCTCTATTTTTAACCGGTGGACCCAATCCCCCCCAATTTGGGTTGGGGGGAAGAGAGGGGGAGGGGATGGAGGATAGGAGGCCCCCACTGGGGCGAGAAGCCCTATTCCCACAATTCCGGCCACTTTTAAAAGGAGTCCCTTCCCCTTCCGGAGAGGGGGTCTCTTCCAAATTTTTGAAAACTTCAACTTCTCCCCTTTTTCCCAGTTTAAATTACCCAATTATCGTTAAAACTTCTAAGGTTTTCCTGGAATTCTCCCCCTTTGAGGAACCCCTCAAAATTTAATCGCCCCCTTTCCTCTTCCCAATTCAATTTCCGGGGTAGAGATAGTTTACCGGTCACCCCTTCTCTTCAATTTTCTCTTCCCAAACCCACTTTCAAATTTGGAGAGAAGCCCAATCTCCCCCTCCCCTTTTAGATTTAAAATTTTCCGTAAATTTGCTTAAATTGAGACTCTCTTCCCTTTTCCAATTGCCCCTCTTTTTCAACTGATGCCCCCTTCTCCACCTGTTCAAATTTTAATCCCCCCTTCCCTCTCCTACAGCACAAATTTAATATCTTTATGTTTTTGGAGTCGCCGGAAAAACTCGTTCCGCTCTTCTTCCGAAGTGACATAAGCCTCAAATTTTTGGGAGAAGTACCTCCCTTTCTGTTTCGAATCCCGGACTTCACACTCCTGATTATCGATACACTCCTTCACTGCCTTCCGCATCTTCTCCCGGTCGGTTCCGATAATTGTGTATTGCCAAACCCGGGGGTACTCCAGCTTGGGCCGATTCCCTTCCCCTAACACTTTAAATCCCCCCTCCCCATCCCCGGGATTCTCTTCTGTTATCTGTTGCCCCTCCCTTTCTCCTTTAATTCCACTCCATTTTTTCCGCTCCATCTCCTACCTCCACCCAGACTTTTAAAAAGTCGACTATTTCCCAAACCGCTCTTTTGCCTCTTTTAACGCCTCAATCACCTCATCGATATTTTCGTAAGGGATATGGGCTTTCCAATCTGGTTTCTCCGCTTCCCCGTTCAGGGAGATGCCGATACTGACCACCGGATTGGACCCTTCCCCGTAGGGTTCTTCAATATGGGTAATTGAAATTACCCCCTCTTGGGTATTGGCCAACGGGAATTTTCGAATCTCTTTAACCCTCTTCATTTTGCCCCTCCTTTTTTAAATCCCCAGTTACTCCGCAGGGGGGATTTTCATTATTCAAAATATTTCAGATTATACCAAATGTTGATATAATTTATCGAAATTTAAAGAAGGGAGGAAATAAATGGTAGCACTGGTCTGTAAATTGGAGCCCCAATTTTTGGAGCTCATTGAGGAAAAATTTCCGAACATCCAGAAAATTTTTCTGGCCTGCGAAGGGGATGCCCCAATTCCAACTAAAAAATCTGAAAAGGTAATTCCAGTCCCAATTGAGGATTTAAAAGGGTTGGAAAAGCTCTACAAACTGCTAGAGGAGGAAACCAACAATTTTGAAGAGGGAATTATTTTAATTACAAATTGGTGTAAATGGTGGATTGAGACCCTCCAAGAGATTGGAGTCCCATTTAAACATATCTATAAAGTGATAGACAAAGAATTTTTAAATTTAACCAGCCAACTGGATTTAATTCGGTTAACCCGGGATATTGAATCCTTTTTAGAGAGTTGGTTCTTCCCAAACCCAAGGAGGGAAGAGGTACTCCAACTTCGCCGGGAATTGGCAATTCTCTCCACAAAACTCCGGGAAGGGAATATTCGGAATGTCTGGAAAAATGTGGATACCATTAAAAACACCCT
>JBDONQ010000032.1:0-2266 GCA_039831255.1 Campylobacterales bacterium | reverse complement strand
GGAATTTTTAAAAATAAAGGGGATTTTTAAAGGGGAGTTTCAAAAAAATTAAAGAAAGAGAATTGATTAAAAGGAGAAAAAAAGGGAGAGAATTGAAGGGGGCACTTTTAGAGAACATTTTTAAACTAAAAAATTGTCAAGTTGTTAAACTACTATTGGATGATAGAATAATATTTATCAACTCTGGGAGACTGTTTGTTATTGTTTTGGAATTTTCTTGATATCTTGATACTCTCTTATTATTTGAAATTTTTATTCGGAATTTGAATTATTGGGCCTTTTTTCCCTTTTTAATTGGGTATTTTTTTACTTTTAACTCCTTTGACTTTACAACTACTACTTTTTTATCTCTCTTTCTCCACCGGGGGAGTGGTCCAGTGAAAAATAAGAAATTTAAAGAGATTTAAAGGGGTTTCAAAAAAGGGTTAGGGGAAAAGGGAGGAGCTTGGGACATTTTAACGAAAAGGGAAGGCCAATTTTAAAAAAAGGGGAATTTCCTTTCCCAGAAAAATCCAACAAAACAAGAATTTTAAGTTTCCCAAATGAGGGAGTTTCAAAGCCCGGAAAGGGAGCTTCATAACTCGGAAAAAGGAGTTTCAAAACTCGGGAAAGAAGGTTTCGAAACCGGGGAAAGGGGAGTTTAGCTATAGCTTTTGGAGGATTTTCTCGACCAATTGGGCACTTTTCCAGCTGGATTCCTCTAAAAATTTGTCGAAATCGGCGGCAGCTCCCTCCCCTGCACTATCACTAATTGCCCTAATTACTAGAAATGGCACATCAAAACTCCAGCATACCTTTCCAACGGCAGCCCCCTCCATCTCAATTGCCACTGCTTGAAACTGCTCCCAAATTTCCCGCTTTCGGGCCGGGTCCTCAATAAACTGGTCCCCACTGGCAATAACCCCTTCCAAAAAGCGAATCCCCAGCCGTTGGGCTACTTCAACCCCCTTCCGTCGGAGGGTTAAATCTGTTGGATAACAGACCTTTCCCCCGGGAATGTAGCCGGGGGGATGGCCGAAGGGGGTTAAGTCCACATCGTGCTGGCAGAGGGAGGTGGCAATTACCAAATCCCCAATTTTGAGTCGGGGGTCAATCCCCCCTGCCACCCCACTAAAAATGAGGGCCCCAATTTGGTATTTTAGAACCATTGTCGTGGCGGTAATTGCTGAGAAAACTTTCCCTATTTTGGAGTAGGCCATTACAACCGGTTTTCCACCCAAAGTTCCAAAATAGTATCGATTCTTCCCAAACTCCTCCATCCCTTCCAGCTGGGCCATCTCCAAAAGCGGGGCCAATTCCTCCTCCATTGCAGTTAAAATTCCGATTGATTTCCCTTTACCAATTTGCCCCTTTTCCCGGTATTCCGGTTTCCGGGCTCCTCTTCCAATTTCCATTTTTAACTCCTTTTCAACCATTCTGCTCCTTTCCGATACTCCTCTTTTAACCACCGGGCAAATCGGGCCACCCCCTCCTCAATTGAGACTTTTGGCCGATACCCAACCGCCCTTTCCAATTTTTCGGTGGAGGCGTAGGTCCGGTAAACCTCCCCAGGCTTCATTGGTAAGAGCCGTTTCTCCCCTTTGACCCCTAACTCTCTCTCCAGTAACTCCACAAATTTTAACAGGTGGACCGGTTCCCCCCGGCCAATATTAAAAATTTCAAAAGGGGCAGGGCTAACCCCCAACTCTCCCCTCCAGTCGGGATCTCCAGAGGGGGTGTATTCCAGTAACCGAACTAACCCCTCCACAATGTCATCGATATAGGTAAAGTCCCGGTGCATCTCCCCGTAATTGAACAGCTCTATCGGTTCCCGATTTAGAAGCCGTTTTCCAAATAGGATTGGGGCCATATCGGGGCGACCCCATGGGCCGTAGACTGTGAAAAATCGAAGGCCAATTGTGGGGATTTTAAATAGGTGGGAATAGGTGTGGCTCAATAACTCTCCACTCTTTTTTGTAGCTGCGTAGAGACTCACTGGATGGTCGGTGGGGTCTCCTTCCCGGAATGGTTCCGATTGGTTTAACCCGTAAACAGAGCTACTACTGGCGTAAATTAGTTTACTCTTTGGGGAATAGTGACGGATTCCCTCTAAAATGTTCAAATGGGCTAAAATATTTGAGTCCAGATAGGCGTAAGGATTTTCCAATGAGTACCGGACCCCCGGTTGGGCAGCTAAATGGTAAATTACCGGAAACTGGAATTTTTTTAACAATTGGAAAACCCCCTCTTCTCTTCCCAAGTCCAGTTTTAAAAATTGGAATCCTTT
>JBDONQ010000047.1:0-8065 GCA_039831255.1 Campylobacterales bacterium | reverse complement strand
TAATCCTCTCCCGGATCTATCCCCCCTTGGGGAAATTGCCAAGCCCTACTGGGGTCATTTCTCCGGCAGATTAAAATCTCCACTTTCTCGGGATACTCCGGGGAGAGGACCACTGCCGCCACATTTGGCCGGTAATTCTTTTTACCCATATCTCTCCCTTCTACAAAAATCCCCCTCCCCCTTTTTTAAGAATTTTATCATAATAAGGGATAGAGGGGGTTTAGCCCCAACCCCTCTAAAAACTTAATTAAGGAGCTAAATATGAAATACACCCCAATTGTAGAGTGGACCCCCCACACTTTTACAAATCTACTTCTCCCGATTCCAGATGGAGATTGGGGATGTTGCTACTGGGAGGTGTTGGAGAGTTACCGGGAGCTGATTCGGAAAATTGCCCAATTTGAACCGGTAGTAGTTGGATACCAGCAGGAGATTCCAAAAACCATTCGCCGGGAGGAGGGGAGAGGAAGATTTCCAATTCTATTCCGAGAGTGCCGGTACAACGATACTTGGGTCCGGGATAGTGGGGGAATTCCGGTCCGCCGGGGGAATCAGATTGGGTACGTTGACTTTAAATTCAACGGATGGGGATTAAAATACCCAGCCAATTGGGATAATCGGCTAACCAGAACCCTTTTCCCTGACCAAATTTTTGAGAGTTTCAATTTTGTACTGGAAGGGGGGGCAGTGGAGTTTGGGGAGGGATACTTATTAACCACCTCCAACTGCCTATTGGAGGAGAATCGGAACTACCCCCTCACTAAAGAGGAGATTGGGGACTTTTTAGAGGAGCTCTTTTCGGTAAAACTCCTTTGGGTAACCGGCCTTCCGTTGGTAGGAGATGATACCGACGGCCACATCGATACAATGGCCCGGTTTCTGCCGGGGGGCAAAATTCTCTATTTAAAAGGAGAAAAGGGAAGCCCCAATTACCCCCAATTGGAGTTACTGGAGGAGGAGTTGAAGGAGTTGGGGGCCCGGTTCAATTTTCAATTAATTCCTATTCCAGAGCCGGCCCCGATTTGGTGGGAGGGGAGGCAACTGCCGGCCACTTACTTAAATTTCCACTGGGTAAATGGGGGGGTTTTAATTCCAACCTACAACTCCCAAGCTGATAAAGAGGTCCTAAAGTTATTTCAAAAACTCTTACCGGACCGGCAAATTCTCCCCGTTGAGAGTACAATTTTTATTCGGCAAAATGGGAGTATCCACTGCCTCACCCGGGATTACTACCACCCTTTTTAATTCCGAAAAAAAGGAAGAGGGAACGGGAAGAGGATTTAGTCGAGAAAGGGAAAGTGGCCTTCCACTTTTTGGAACCCCTCCTTTGTCCTCCGGTAGAGTTCAAACTGAATCTGATGTTTGATTAACACCTTTTTTAACCGGTCCGCCTCTTCTACCACCAACCCTACCCCACACTGGGGATAAATCTCGTCTGGGATTGGAATTGATGCAAACGGAAGCCGGTGGGCCCGGGCAATCGCTTCCGCTTTTAACCCAACTGGAATTGAGGGGAAGTGGAAGTAAAACTCCCCGGGGACCCCCCCTCTCAATTTGTAAAAAAACTTTTTTAAATGGAGTCGAATTCCCGCTGGAAGATATTTTAACTCAGCCATTTTCCCCCTTTTTAGCCATCAATTTCCGATTACCCCTTTCCCTTTTCCCGGGAATTCCCCCCTACCTCAGCCACTCTTTTGGGATAGTCGAGAGGGGATTTGAAAGGGTTGGAGACCCCATTCCAGTGGGTTAACTTATCTTTAGCCAACTCTTTTTCCCTCAACTGGCCACAGGCGGCAGAGATATCCAACCCTTTACTCTCCCGAATTGTACAGATAATCCCCCTATCCAGTAGATACCGCTGAAACTCTTTCATCCGTTCTTCAGTGGGTCGCTGGTACGGGGAACCGGGAAATGGATTAAAATAGATTAAATTGACTTTACTGGGAATCCCATTTAACAATTTAACCAACTTTTTCGCAGCCCGAAGGTCGTCATTTACATCTTTAATCACCAAATACTCAAACATCACCTTTTTCCGCTTATCAATTGGGAATTTCCGAACCGCTTCAATTACCGCTTTTATATTGTAGGCCTTATTCAGCGGAATTAACTCCTCCCGGAGCTGGTCATCCACTGCGTGGAGGGATATTGCCAAATTGACCCCTATCCCTTCTCGACCCAATTTCTCAATTTTTGGGGCAATTCCAGAGGTGGAAACTGTCTGACGTCGGGGAGAAATTGCCAATCCATCTTGATGGGCAATTATTTTAATACTTTTCACCAAATTTTCGTAGTTATCCAGTGGCTCTCCCATCCCCATATAGACAATATTCACCGCTTTATTTTCATCAAACCCTTTAAATTTTTTTACAAACCAGACCTGCCCAACAATCTCTGCCGGATTCAAATTCCGGACAAACCCCCCCTTTGCAGTTAAACAGAATTTACACCCTATTTTGCACCCAATCTGGGTGGAGACACAGACTGTATATTTGGGCCCTTTCACTTTTCCTTCCCGAATTTCCGCCTCTTTCATCTTAATTAAAACCGTTTCAAAGGTGTGGCCGTCGAAAGTTTTAAATAGATATTTCTCAGTCTGATCTATCTGGGAAACCTCTCGATTTACTAATTCAAAAGGGGGAATTCTAAACTCCTGTTCCAACCGAGCCCGGAGCTCTTTTGGGATATTAGTCATCTCCGAAAATCTCTCTTTATATTTTTTATAAACCCAGTTATAGAGCTGTTTTATCCGAAATTTGGGAGTAATCTCTTCTGCTAGCTCCTCCGGGAGGTAGTTCATAAAATACCTCACTCTCCTACTCCTTTTTAAAGGAATTATCCTCCTCTAACTTAAAAATTTAACCCCCAAATTATAGCACTTGTGAAAAAAAGTAACAGTAAAACTTTTTAAAGGGAGTTTAGAACTGTTCCCAACTAAAAGAAGAATCGGAATTTTGGGAATTTTTAAAATTTAGCTCAAAAGGGGACCCCCCTTTATAGTTAACTATAATTGGGAAAATTCCATTGGAAGGATGCCCTATGGCTGATAAAAAGAAACCGCTTTTTACAAAAGAGGAGGTGTTAAAATACCACCGGGAACCAGTGCCCGGAAAAATTGCAATTGAGGTTACAAAACCGGTCCTGGATGCAAAAGACCTCTCAATCGCTTACTCTCCAGGGGTGGCAGAGCCTTGCATTGAAATTGATAAAAACGAAGATTTGGCGTACGAATACACCAATAAAGCCAATTTAGTTGCCGTTATCTCCGATTCCACTGCAGTGTTGGGGTTGGGAACCCTAAAACCGGTAGCAGGGAAGCCGGTAATGGAGGGGAAAAGTGTTCTATTTAAAAAATTTGCATTTGTAGATGCTTACGATATTGAATTACAAGTCCACGGAATAGATGAAATTGTAGACGCCTGTTATGCAATGGCCCCAACTTTTGGGGGGATTAATTTGGAGGATATTAAAGCCCCCAAGTGTTTCGACATTGAAAAGAAACTTCAAGAGAAAGTGGATATACCTGTATTCCACGACGATCAACACGGAACAGCGATTATTTCTACCGCCGGTCTATTGAATGGATGTGAATTGACCGGAAAAAAATTTGAGGATTTGAGAATTGTGGTCGTCGGGGCGGGGGCCGCCGGATTGGCAGCAGCTGAAATGTACAAAGCAATGGGGGCAAAAAATATTGTGTTAGTCGATAGCCGGGGGCCAATCACTAAAAAGCGAACCGATTTGAACAAATATAAAACCCCATGGGCAGTGGATGAGGATTTGGAAACATTGGCCGATGCGTTAAAAGGGGCAGATGCAGTAATCGGGAACTCTGTCGCCAACTGTATCACCCAAGAGATGGTTAAAACCTTAGCCCCAAATGCAATGCTCTTTGTATTGGCAAACCCAATCCCTGAAATTCTCCCTGAAGATGCAAAAGCAGTTCGGGATGATTTAATTATTGCTACCGGCCGGAGTGACTACCCAAATCAAATTAACAATGTATTGGGATTCCCATTCATCTTCCGGGGAGCATTGGATGTCCGGGCTAAAAAAGTGAATATGGAGATGAAAATTGCAGCTGCCCACGCGTTGGCTAATCTGGCAAAAAAACCGGTTCCAAAATATGTAAAAGAGGCTTACGGAGGGGCAGATCTAAAATTTGGAGCTGAATATATCATTCCAAAACCCTTCGACCGGCGGGTATTTGTAGATGTCTCCTCCGCCGTTGCAAAAGCAGCTCTAGAGACTGGGGTAGCCCGGATTAAAGTGGACAATATCGATAAATGGGTAGAAGAGTATCGGGAGCGGTTGAAAAAGATGTTAAAAGAGAAAGAGGGAATCGATTACGACGCCGAATAACCCCCCGGTAGGGGAAGGGGGGATTCTTTTCGATATCTTTTAATTTCCAACTCCTTACCACTTGTTACTCCCCTCTCCAGCGGGGATTTGGATAAAGTAGCCATACTCTTGATTTCCCCCTTTACCTTTTACCGGAGAGGGGTAGACCCCTTCTATTTCCCATCCCAACTTCTCAATTTCCCCCTCAAACCGGGCCCGGGCCCTCTCTATCTCCCGGGTATCCACTACGACCCCCTTTTTATCCCTCTTTGCCTCCGGCCCCACCTCAAATTGGGGTTTAAACAGCAGTAACAATTTCCCAGTCGGGGCTACCAACCTCCTAATTGCCGGTAAAATTTTTAAAAGGGAGATAAAACTCACATCACTTAAAATCACCGAAAATTTTTTCGGGTAAGTAAACTCCCGGATATCGACCCCCTCAAAGAGTTCTACCCGGGGATTCTTCCTCAATTTTGAGTGGAGTTGCCCCCGGCCCACATCCACTGCAACCACCTTTTTTGCCCCCCTCTTTAACGCCACTTCTGTAAACCCCCCGGTGCTACTCCCAATATCCAACACAACCTGCCCCTCCAAATCGAGGGGATGGAGAGTCAATAACCCCTCCAACTTATATCCCCCTCTCCCTACATATTGAAACCCCTCCTCCACCTCCACCTGACTCTCCGAATCCACTTTTATCCCCCCTTTTTTCACCACTTTTCCATTCACTTTTACCCTCCCCCCTTTAATTAATTGAAGGGCTTTACTTCTACTCTCCACAAAGCCCCTCTCCACTAAAAACTGGTCCAATCTCATTCTACTCCTTTTCCTATTCAATTCCCCCCTCTGTTAAAATAGCAACAGAAATTCTAAAAGATTTTTAAAAGGAGTTTCAATGGAGAGGGGTATCCTCCAGAAAAAAGGGGAGTGGGAAGAGATAGATTTCAAAAAGTGGGAGAAGTATTCCAAAGCGGTTCCCCGGTACACCTCCTATCCGACAGCGGTGGAGTTTAAGCCGTTAACTCCCGAAGAAGTGATACCCCATTTAAAGGGAAGTAGGCCGTTGAGCCTCTACTTTCACCTCCCTTTCTGCCGGAGTGCCTGTTACTTTTGCGGGTGCAATGTTGTATACACCTCCCGGCCTGAAAAGCGGAAAAGGTATATCGAATATCTAAAAAAAGAGTTAAAAGTTTGGAGTAGATACTTGGACACCTCCCGGTTGGTTCGGCAACTCCATTTTGGGGGGGGAACCCCTACCTTTTTTACCGGGGAAGAGTTGGAGGAGATTTACTCAACTATCTACTCCCATTTTAAAAATTGGGAAGAGAATCGGGAAATAAGTATTGAAATTGACCCCCGATTCTTTACAGCTGAGCAGATGAAGGTGCTAAAAAGAAATGGGGTTAATCGGGTCAGCTTTGGAGTTCAAGACTTTAACCCAGCTACCCAGCGGGCGGTAAACCGGATTCAACCTTTCGAATTGACAAAAGAGAGTGTTCAAATTGCCCGGGAAGCTGGGGTAGACTCGGTCAATATCGATTTAATTTACGGCCTCCCGTTCCAAACTCTGGAGAGTTTTAAAAGGACACTGGAAAAGGTGGTAGAGCTGAATCCGGACCGGATTGCAGTCTTCAATTACGCTCATGTCCCGTGGCTAAAAAAGGGGATGCGAAAAATTGATGAAACTACCCTTCCAGCTCCGGCGGAGAAGTTAAAAATTTTTAAATACACAATTGAATTTTTTGAAGCCAATGGGTATCGGATGATTGGAATGGACCACTTTGCAAAACCGGAGGATGAGCTCTTTAAAGCGATTGAAAAAAGGGAGCTTCACCGGAATTTTCAGGGATACACCACAAAAGGGGGAGCCGACTTAATCGGATTTGGACTCACCTCCATTAGCGAAACTGAGCAGGCCTACTTCCAAAACTTTAAAACCCTCCGGGAATATGAGAGGGCAATTGACCAGGGAGAGTTACCGGTTTTCCGGGGGGTAATTCTAAATCGGGAGGACCTCCTCCGGAAGCGGATAATTATGGAGCTAATGGCCAACTTCAGTTTAAAAATTCCCCGGATTGAAGAGGAATTTCAAATTAACTTCTTTGAAAAATTCCGGCAGGAACTGGCAGAGTTGAAAGAGTTTGTGGAAGAGGGAGTATTGGAGATTGACCGGGAACAAATTTGGGTCAGTAAAACTGGGCAGTTACTAATTAGAAATATTGCTGTCGTATTTGATGGATATTACCGCCGAATGGAAAATAAAAAAGTTTTTTCGAAGGCGATTTAATGCCAAAAAAGGGTCCACCAGCGAAACCGGAAAAAGAAAAGATAAAAATAAAAAAAAGTGAAACCCTTCCACCTTTTCACCAAAAATTGGGCCAAAAATTGAGACTATCCCCCTTCCCTCTCCCCCTTTGTCAGAAAAATTTAAAAACGAAAAAAAAGGGGAAAACAACGGGGAAAAATTTAAAAGAGAAAAGCCAAATAAAAATAAAATTGCCCCAGTTTTTTAGCTCCCTACCCCACTCAGTGCCTTTAAAATTTTTAAAACCCCAAAAAAAGGGAACCCCTTCCCTTCTTCCCTTCCATTGGACCAACATTGCTAAGGTGCCTTTTCTAAAATCTCCCCAAAAAAAATCGTTGAACTGGATAAAATCGGTTAAAAATTCCAGAAAATATTTTAAACTCCTCCTCTCTACCCTCTCCCTTCTCCCCTTTTCCGTTGGAACCGGTTGCAGTCGCCCCCCAGAAAATGGAGCCCGCCCCCTTTTCATCCAATTAAAAACCCCCAAATACCGCCTCTCCGATACCGGCTTCTTAAAAATAGAGCCAACCCAAAAAGTTTTAACAATCTCCACCGGACTCGCCTCTTACCGATTTATTTTAAAAAAAGGGGCTATCTGTGCCGTTGAAAAGGGAAAAAAGAAGTGCATCCCCCGGGAAGAGTTTTTCAAAAAGGTGGGCTTGGAAGAGTATCCTCCAGACACATTGGACCAAATCTTAATCGGGGAACCCCTCCCATTTCTCCCAACCCCAATCTCCACCCCAGACCCCGGCTTCGTCCAAAAAAGTGGAACCCAATTCTACAAAGTTACCCCCACAAAAATTGTGTTTAAAGACCGAAAAAAGGGAATAATTTTAATTCTCCGCTTCCAATCTCCCCAAATCCCCTCTCCTTAGAGCCCTCCATTCCCCAAAAAAATCTTCAAATCCCCCCAAAAAAGTAGTAAAGGGCTTTAAAGTAGAAAGTCGGAGTTGTCTCTCATTTTAAAATCTCAATAACCTTTTAACTCAAAAATCTCACCCCCTCTCCCCGGAACCCCTCATCCCTCCGCCCACCCCAAACAGCTCCCTCTGACATCCAACCCCCAACCAACAACCCCCCCAGCCCCCCAAAAACCTATCTCTCTCCACTCTTCCTCTTCCCCCTCACATTAAAAATTACCCCCCTCCTTTAAAATCTTTCCCCCTTCTCCCGCTCAATCAATACCAATAACTTTCCACCTCTCCCACTCCACTCACAACAAACCCCAATCCCATATTTCCCTTCCCAAAACGCATCCAAAAAATCCATCGCAATCCCCTAAAACCAACTTCCCAAAACAAACATCTTCAACACCAATTGCATTTTCAAAAATCCCCAATCCCCCCTTCCAAAACAGGTAAATTATCTATTTCAACTAACCATCCGTTTTTCTCCATTTCCAAATAAAGTGCCTTTTTT
>JBDONQ010000068.1:0-2278 GCA_039831255.1 Campylobacterales bacterium | reverse complement strand
TGGAGAAGTAGGCGACAATTCCAGCAATTTTCCAAATTGTGAACTTCTTTGCCAATATTTGAACCTTAAAACGATAAGTCCAGTTTTTTTATCCGGAGGGGACCAATTCCCAAAAAAGTGGTGGGAAAGGGGAATATTATCCAATTATCTAATTTTTAACTTTTTTCTCCTCCCGAGTCGGTATATTGGAGAGGGGGGGGCATCAAAAAGCCCCCGCCGGTCTACTAAAACTAAATCGGCCCGCTCCCACGCCCATTGAAGGGAGAAGGAGCCTCCAGTGGGGTTGGCTGAAGTGGAGTAGAGCCACCCAAATTTTTTTAAAAAGTTGGAGTGGGGCCCCCAATCCACAACCCGGAGGGCCTCCCAATTGGGATAGAGATAGGTAACCTGTCGCCGTCGCCGGACCTCCCGCCGGAACCTTTTCGGGACCCGGGTAAACTCTTTTAAAATCTCCAGTGATGCCACCTCCCGGAGGACCGGTTGATTTTCCGGTCTCCCTTTCAACCGGTTTAATAGCCCCCGGTTCCGGCTTAAAAAACCGACAGTGGTATCGGTTTGGGCTAAATAGACCAACCCCATTTGGGAGCCCCTCTATCCTACCGGCACCCAAGCTTTTTACAATTTAATCATTCTCACCCAAGTATTCCGCTCATCCCTTAACATCTCTTTCAATGTCTCCATTATTTTGTAGCTAATTATTTTGTAGTCAATTTCCCGGGTATATTCAACAGAAATTACCGAAATTTTCGATTTTTGAACAGTGTGGCCCATTAAAAAGACCTCCCGGTTGAAACTGCTCAGAATGTGGCTCCCGGTCCGAATTGCATCCTCCATCCGGGACCCTTGGGAGATTACAATGAAGAAGTTTTCATTTATCCGAATCATCATATCTTTTTTATCCAACCGCTCCCGGGAGATATCGTAAACTTGGGGGATTGAGTAGATTAAAATGAAGCTATAGTCCAATTTTGTCTCAAACCGCCGGAAATTGAGCACCTCCACATAGGGGCGGAGTACTTCCTGTAGTTTCCGGTAGAGCTCAATATCCTCCTCTTCAAAATAGAATTCGTCGTAGACCTGTTCTTCTAAAAAGAGTTTATTAATATCCATATTTTTCACTCCACTGGATAAAGTTTTGTCGGATTCCCTCGTAGAGGACAATCCCGACACTGACCGCCAAATTTAAACTCCGCCCCTCCGGGGTCATTGGAATTCGGATTGTTCGGTCCCGATGGGAATTTATTAGAAAAGGAGGGAGCCCCCTACTCTCGCTTCCAAACAGGAGGTAGTCCCCCGGCTGAAATCGGGCGTCAAAATGGGGTTTTACCCCCTTTGTCGTGGCCAAATGGCACCGGTTAATTGAAACCTCTTTTAAAAACTCCTCCAAACTCTCCCACAATTTTAGTTCCACCCGGGGCCAGTAGTCGAGCCCAGCCCTTTTCAATTGCCTCTCCTCCAACGAAAACCCGAGGGGTTTTATTAAGTGAAGGGTTGCTCCGCTATTTAAGCAGATTCGCCCCACATTTCCGGTGTTTGGTGGAATTTCCGGCTCAACTAAAACTACATTGAACACCTACCCCCCTTTGGAATTAATTGCCAATTCTACCAAATCCCCTATCCTTTTTCTCCGATTTTTCTGAGGGTGGAGAGGATTTTTGGCTTCAACTGGGAAGGGGTTCCGGAGATTTTATTGGGAAACTGATGCCGGTTAAAAGTAATTTGTCGCTTTGCAAATTGGGCGGTATGGGTCGCAATTGCTGTTGGCAACTCCCCCCAACTCAGCTTCCCATCGAAATAGTCCAACACCTCCCGGGCCCCTATCCCTTTTAAAGCCGGTAATCTCCGGTCCCGGTATTTCCACTCCAAGTAAGCCACCTCATCCACAACCCCCCGGGCAATCATCTGCCGGGTCCGAGCCCAAATCCGGTTCCGCAACTCCTCCCGGGGGAGGGTTATCTCAAAAATTGGGAGCTCCTTTGGGAGAATCGGCTCCGGAGGGTGCCCTTCAAAATAGCGGGTGGGGGGAAGGCCGGTGGCCAACCAGAGCTGATACCCCCGGGCAATTCGATAGATGTCGGTGGAGGCAATTTTCCGGGCAAATTCCGGGTCAATCTCCGCCAATCCTCTCCACCCCCGTTCCCTGGCCAACCGCTCCCCCTCCCGGCGAATTTCGGGGGAGAGAGGGGGGAATGGGGAGATTCCGTCGATTAAACTCTTTAAATAGAATCCACTCCCCCCTACAATTATCAATCGCCCCCCTGTCTCCTCCACCACCTGC